>JANMOR010000478.1:0-5053 GCA_031369435.1 Chitinophagaceae bacterium | reverse complement strand
GAACCACCACCAATGTTGCAAGCCCAAACAATCCCATACAGGCAATAAAGATGGACAGCACCGAAGCATACCGAACCATCTTGCCCAAACGGATTTCCTGTTCATATGCCGCATCGAGTGATGCATCTAAAAAACGAAATTCAAAATCCTGGTCTCCGGCAACGGTCTTCCATGCTGCTTTTAACGATGCAATTTGTTCCTGTACATTACCTGCTTTTAAACGGACTGAAATTCTTGGCTGTGGTGCAAAACCAAATCCTATATCATTAGCCTTGCGAAACATCGAATCAGGTTTCATCACCAATGCCAGTGGCTGAATTTTTGTATGTAATGATTCGTAATGAAAATCTTTTACTACTCCAACCACAACATGTTCAAAATGACCGGGTAATTTTTTGCCAATGGCATCGGTCCAGCCATATTCTTTTACCAATGCTTCGTTCACAATCATTGAACTGTTTTGATCAACAGGATTATCAGATGCAAAATTTTTACCTGCAACCAGTTCCAGTTTCATGGTATTGATAAAATCAGCATCAATGGCATTCATTCTGAAATCACGGTACACCGATTTATCATCTTCATATCCGAGATTTGCCCAACCGGGTTCTGTAAAGCTGAAGAGTGATATTGTGCTTCCGAGCACCTGTGTATTTTTTGAAATCGTTTCTTTAAAACGTTCCGCTAAAGGAATGCCTTCTTTTCTTGGCTGGTTGGTTGGAATGATAACAATGTTTTCTTTAGTATAACCAAGATTTTTTGTTCGCAAATAATCCAGCTGTTTGCCAATGATCAATGTGGTGATGATCATAATGATGGAAGCAACAAACTGTCCTACTACTAATGCTTTTCTGAAAAAGCCAATACCAACAGCTGATTGTATTCTGCCTTTTAATACTTGCACAGGAGTAAAGCCAGATAACACAATAGAAGGGTAGAAGCCCGCAATAATAGCGATGAGTGCAATTATAATTAAACAGAATGCAACGGTAAACAGATCAAATGGTAAGATCAATGAACGGTTGGCTAATTGATTAAATGGTTTTAAGAGTAGTGCAGCTAATCCAATACCGATGATCACGGAAATGCAGGTGAGTAACATTGCTTCGCCCCAAAACTGGCGGATGAGTTGTTGCCGTTCTGCACCCAGTACTTTTCGTACACCTACTTCCAGTGCTCTTGTTGTTGAACGGCCAATAGAGAGTGTAACAAAATTGATACAGGCAATAAGTAAAATAAGAATACCAATAGTGCCAAGAATATAAGAATATTTTGGATCGCTGGTTGGTTGAATACCAGCGGGTATCTCATTGTTTAAATGAATATTAGTGAGGGGTTGTAAGTGAATGTTATATTCGCCGGGTTTATAATTATCGCCGGCAATCTGCTGCACCATTTTATCAAACTTCTTTTCAGTGCCTGCGAGTGTTGCATCTTTTTTCAGTAATACATAGGTTTCAGCAAATACCTGTTGCCATGCTCTTGTTCTTACAGCTTCACTGAAAATATAATGATCGTTAGAGAAAGGGATCAGCATTCCAAAATGAATACTTGATTCATTCGGAATATGATCTGCAACGGCAGCAACAGTAAATAATACTTTGTTTTCGCCCAATTCCAGTTCAAGGGTTTTGCCTATTGCAGATGTTTTGCCAAAGTATTTCTTTGCCATTTCTTTGGAGAGCACCAATGAAGAGCTGTTGGATAAAGCAGTTGTTTTATTTCCTTCGGCTAAACCAAAATCAAACATCCCGAAAAAATTAGAGTCAACCATGTGCACCGATTCATTGAATGTATTGTTCTCAAATTTTACCAGGCTGTTAAAAGCATACACCCTGCAGGTGCTTTCAACATCAGGAATATTTGATTGAAGTGCCGGCCCCAATGGAAGTGGTGTAACGGAGTTGGTAAATGTTTTGCCTTCATACACTTCCTTTAACCATGCACGATGGATACGGTCTGCTTTATCATGGAAACGATCATAGCTCCATTCACTACGTACAAACAACATGATCAAAATACAACTGGCAACACCAACTGCCAACCCAATTGTATTAATGGCAGCATATCCTTTATGCCGCAGTAAATAACGAATGGCAACAGTGAGATAGTTTTTGATCATACCAAAAAGATTATTCTGTGCGTAATGATTTAACAGGGTTAGCAATGGCAGCTTTAATTGCCATCACACTCATTGTTACTAATGCAATCAACACAACTATGCCACCTGCAATTCCAAATACCCACCAGCTCAGGTTTGTACGATATGCATATTTCTGCAGCCAGCTCTGCATAAAATACCAGGCAGGTGCTATTGCAACAACAAATGCAAGCAGTATAAGCCAGAGAAATTGTTTGGAGATAAGTGAAATGATACTTGGTACAGATGCACCTAATACTTTTCGTATACCAATTTCTTTTGTTTTTCTTTCAACTGTGAAGCTTGTTAGTCCGAACAAACCAAGACAGGAAATGAAAATGGCAAAAAAAGCAAACCAGTTTACAAGCGTTCCTATTTGTTGCTCACTCCTGTATAAACGCTCATATTCTTTATCCTGGAAATTATAATCAAAAATAAATCCGGGCGCCATTGTTTTATAAACATCTTCTATTCCTTTCAACGTTTTTTGTATATCTCTGCCATCTGTTTTAACATACATCAACCATGTCCATTCTGGACGACAATTGATAATAAGCGGAGAAATAGGATTGTGCATGGATTCGTAATGAAAATCTTTTACCACACCTACAATTGTTCCTTTGCCTCCATTGGTTTCCAGTATTTGGCCAACAGGGTTTTTTAAGCCCATCCGTTTAACTGCTTCTTCATTTAATATATATGCACTTGTATCTGTTGAATAACTTTTTGAAAAAGCCCGGCCCTCTTTCATTGTAAGACCCATAGTTTCAACAATATCATGGCTGCCTGCAATAAAGCTGAAAAATATTTCTTCACCTTCATTTTTACCTGGCCATTTTACTTCAGCACCACGGTTATTTGCCTGTGTAAAAGTCATTGATGCCTGGGCTGCATGTAAAACACCCGGAACTTTTTTAAACTCTTCCAGTGCTGTTTCATTTTTATCTGTTGCAATATTATTGGGAAACCAGATGAGGTGTTCTTTATTATATCCCAGATTTTTGTTCTTAATATAATTTACCTGTTGCGATACAACAAGTGTTCCGATGATGAGTAAAATGGAAACAGTGAATTGGGTCACCACCAATGCTTTTCGAATCCATACTGAATTTGATGATGAACTGGATATGATATTTTTTAAAACAGTTACAGGTTTAAATGAGGATAATACAAGGGCAGGATAACTTCCTGCCAGTAAACCTGTTGCCAGGATGATACCTGCAAATAGAAATATGTTACTGAAATCAGAATAATCGATACTAATATTTCTTTGAAGAAATTTATTGAGAACCGGAAGCATTAATATCACTAATGATAATGCAACGAACCCTGCCAAAAATGAAAGTATAATTGATTCACCAATAAATTGTTTGATCAGATTATTTTTTCCTGCACCAATTACTTTTCTAACACCTACTTCCTTTGCCCTTTGTGTGGCTCTTGCAGTAGAAAGATTCATAAAATTGATACAAGCCAGTAATAATATGAAAATGGCGATAATAATAAAAAGCTTTACATAAGTGATTCGCCCGCCACCGGCATATGTTCCATTTTTAAAATCAAACCGCAGGTACCAGTCATTCAGGTTCCAGAGAAATAATTCTGAGTTCGCCTGCTTATCGGTGTACCTGTTCATGAATTTCTTCAATGAATTATTAAACTGATCTCTGTTGACACCCTCTTTTAATTTTACATAGGTTCTCATATTGCTGCTTTCCCAAGTTTCAACACCACCCATTGCCCAATTGATATAATCTTTCACAGGTATCAGGAAATCAAAAGTGAGTGTTGCATTTGCAGCTACATCTTTTAATACTCCTTCTACTTTGTAAGGTTTGTTACGTTCAATTGTAATTATTTTTCCAATGGGGTTTTCGTTGCCAAAATATTTTTTAACCAGTTTTTCAGTAATTAAAATAGTATTGGGTTCTTTTAATACTTTTTCAGCATTTCCAATCAGCAGCGGGAAGCTGAATATTTTTAAAAACTCAGGGCTTACATGTAAACCATATTCAACAAAATTTTTATCGTTAACTGTAAATTGCCTTGTATCGCCCCACGAAGAAACGGCTGCATATTCAACACCCGGCAAATCCTTATTCATTACTCCTGCCAGTAATGAAGGCACTGCAGGAAAAGTAGCAACCTCTTTTGATCCGTAAGACTGGTTGGTCATTACAGCAGCAATACGATCTTTATCTTTATGAAACCCATTATAACTTTTTTCATTTCTTACCCAAAGCATAATCAGCAGAAATACTGCAAGTCCCAAAGCAAGACCTGAAATATTGATCACTGAAAAAATTTTATTCTTCCGGAGATTACGTATGGTTATTTTAAAAAAGTTTCTGAACATAAAAAAAGATTTTACTCAGTTCTTAATGATTTAACAGGGTTAGCCAATGCTGCTTTTACCGCCTGAAAACTTACAGTTAAAATGGTGGTTACAATAGCAAGACCAATGGCAATGGCAAAGACCACCCAATTAAGATCGGTTCTGTATTTATAGTTCTGCAACCAACTGTTCATATAGTAATAGGCAATAGGGATAGCAATTAAACACGAAATAATTACGAGCAGTAAAAAATCTTTGGATAATAGTTTCCATAAACTGAATACAGATGCGCCGGATACTTTACGGATACCAATTTCTTTTGTGCGTTGCTCTGCAACAAAAGATGCAAGACCAAATAATCCTAAGCAGGAAATAAAAATAGCAAGCCCGGCAAAGAATGCAGTTAACTTACCTACACGTTCTTCGCTTTTGAATTTCTCACCAAAGGCTTCATCTGCAAATTCATAATCAAATGGTACAGAAGGGACATGTTTTTTAAGTACGCCTTCAATTCCTGCAAGCGATGCCTGAACAGATTTAGCTGGATTTAATTTTGCATGAATAAAACTGAAATTCCT
>JANMOR010000470.1:0-1738 GCA_031369435.1 Chitinophagaceae bacterium | reverse complement strand
GGTTTGAAAAAAACTCCCATGCGGTATCCAGATCAACAGGAATTTTTTGAACAGTTTTCAATGAAAAAGTAGCCATGCTCAGTTAGATAAATAATTTGCAATGACAATTTCAGGATATTCATTTACTTCTGATGCCCATTGGTAAAGCAATTCGCTTTTTATGGGTTCATAGATATCTCTTTTTAAAGGATCTGCAGGTAACTCCTTCATTGGTACTAAAACAAGATAGTGCGGTTCTACATAATCGTAATGCTTATCCATTGTAAGCCCCTTGATCTGTACGAATTTGTATCCTTTGCTTTGAAGACAATCCAATGCTTGTACATTGAATTTTATTGTTCCTGCTTTTGCTTCTGCTATACCCTTTCTCATGGATGAATGATTGTTTTTCTACTAAACAATACACAAACAATTAAGTTGTAAAAAAGACAAAATAAAATCCAGTCAGACGGGGAAAAAAAACCCGCCTTCAGTTGAAGAACGGGAAAAAAAATGTGCCCACGAAAGGAATCGAACCTTCACATCCTTGCGAATGGCAGATTTTGAGTCTGCTGCGTCTACCAATTCCGCCACATGGGCATGCGACTATTACTTTTTTATTAAGAACTTTTTTGCCCCTTCACATCCTTGCGAATGTCCCGATCTTAATCGGGATGCGTCTACCAATCCTGCCTGCCGGCAGGAAGGTCCGCCACATGGGCAAAAACATATTCTTTTTGGGCTGCAATATTACAGAAACTTTCCTGTGGCATGAAAATTTTTTACAAATCGTTTTTTCACTGAACCCTTATCTTGCAAAACTTAAACGATTGGCATGCTTAAAATAGGACTTATCAGGGAAGGGAAATCTCCGGCAGATAACCGGGTGGCGCTTACACCTGCTCAATGCAAATGGATTCATAAAAATTCTGATGATGTACAGGTGATTGTTCAATCATCTTTAAACCGTTGTTTCAGCGATAAGGAATATGCTACAGCAGGAGTTGAAGTGAAAGACGAATTGAATGAGTGTACTATTTTATTCGGCATCAAGGAAGTACCGGCTGATCAGTTGATTGCTGATAAAACGTATTTCATCTTCTCCCATACCAAAAAAGCACAGCTTCATAATCAACAGATGATGCAGGAAATGATCCGTAAAAAAATTACGCTCATCGATTATGAATGTTTAACGCATGAAGATGGGCAACGGATCATCGGCTTTGGTTTTTTTGCCGGTATTGTGGGAGCTCATAATGCCATGATGTCTTTTGGAAAAAGAACCGGCACTTTTCTTTTGACCCGTGTTGCTGATACTAGAGATTACCGCCAACTCATCCACACATACTTTGGTTTGAAACTTCCCAAAATTAAAATTGCAATAACAGGGAGTGGACGTGTTGCACATGGCGTTCTGGAAATCATGAACCTGCTTGGCGTAACGGAAGTAGAACCATTCGACTACCTGCACCGCAACTATGAATATCCGGTTTATGTTCACCTCAAAGGAAGGGACTTGTATGAACGTAAAGATGATGGCACATATAACCGTGATGATTTTCATGAGAATCCAACTCAGTATAAATGCAGCTTCTCCCCTTTTGCAAAACAAACAGATGTTTTAATGAATGGTGTGTATTGGGATAAGGATATTCCTCCGCTGTTTACACTGGATGAATTCCGTGATGCATCCTTTAAGATTCAAACCATTGCTGATATTACCAACGATACCTGCGGTTCCATTCCAGTTAACATCGGC
>JANMOR010000463.1:0-1658 GCA_031369435.1 Chitinophagaceae bacterium | reverse complement strand
GTGGTGGAATTGGTAGACACGCAGGACTTAAAATCCTGTGACCCGCAACGGTCGTAACGGTTCAACTCCGTTCCGGGGCACATTTAAAGCAACGAAAGTTGCTTTTTTTGTTTCTATTTTTTTTTATGAGACTAAAACAGATTTGGATCCTTTACTGGCTGCTTTACTTTTTTATCTACCTGCCTTTTACAAGGGAGCCGGATGTATTTAAAAGCAAAAGAGTTAAAGGGATTGTAGAAGAAATAGAGGTACATCATTTTAGCGCAGCGAATAAGACTCAAACTCATGAAAACCCTTTTCTAAAATTTTATGTTGATTCAAACGAGTATTGGTTTGCTCCACCCATAAGCACCAATTACCTGGGCCTTTATCAAAAAGGAGATTCCGTTACACTCATTTATGAAGAAGGAAATCCAAAAAATGTAAAAATTGCTGCAGTAATCGGCTACTGGATTAACTATTCAGAACTTGCAATTGCATTATTGATTATTTCCATAATTACTATTATTCACTCTGCCATTAAAAACTGGAAGAAAGTAACCTACGATGGACCGGAGGAGCTTGAATAATATTTTAATTGATGCCATCCTTCAAAAACAAATCATTAAATAAAAGATGTCTCAGGCGAGTCTCGGCATTGAGCCTGAGCTTAGCCGACTGACTCGCCGTGATTCGAAGATATATTCCCAACTTGCAACGGCGAGTCCGGCAGCCAACACACAAAAGCTATTGCCGAGACTCGCCTTAGAACCCCATATTTTAATTGATGCCAGTTGCAATGCAGATGAAAGGATTGCGACGCAACAAACGATGCAATGAAAATATGCAGCCAGTATCAACTGCATAAAAAAACCGCCTAAAGGCGGTTCTTTCTATTCTAACAGAATACTTTATTTATACTTAGGATTGTACAATGTACTGCCAGGCACTTCCACAGTTGGTTTTCCTTTATACCCATAAGTATATAATTTGTAACAACCACCCAATAAAAAAGCGGCGATACAAAACACCTGTATATAAAACAAAAAACGGGAAGAGGTTACCCAGTTACTGGTGATATCTTTATGCTTTTGATCTATGATTTCGTGTGACATATTGGTTCGTTTTCAGTTGCAAATGTAAGGGATGATTGCAAACAGCAGTTATTTAGGCTTCACAATTTCAGAAAAAGTTCTTCTTTTATTGATGAAATACTGCCACACAATACTTCCTTTATATATACCCTGCAATGCAGGATAACCCGCCTTGATGGTTTTCTTTTTCCCCAGCACCCAACCAGCAAAATTGAAATGAGCTTTCAATACCGCTTTCCAGTAGCCGAGTTTGCCACTCAATAATTCTTTCCAGGCCGAAACCGCATCAAGTGCAATCCGCAAAGGTAACTTCCAGATGAGTTGTGAGAGCGGCATGTTTTTATACAGCATGATGAGGTTGTTGCGAAAGTTGAGATATACTTTCATGGAACTGCCTGTTGGCAATGTTCCGCCTCCCACATGATAAACTACAGCCTGCGGACATGTATATATAAGGTATCCGTTTCGTTGAAGTCTCCAGCAAAGATCAATCTCTTCCTGGTGTGCAAAAAAGAACTCATCAAAACCATCGAGCTCATGAAACAGTTTTGCTTTGATAAACATGGCTGCACCGCTTGCCCAAAA
>JANMOR010000439.1:0-2482 GCA_031369435.1 Chitinophagaceae bacterium | reverse complement strand
CGTTATGAGTACAATCAAATTTGCCGTTAAGGCTCAATCATTTCACACCGAATTAAAAAACCGGGTAAATGCTTATTTCGTAGAGGCTGGAAAGACCCCTACAGGTAACATTAAAATAGCTGCCAAAGCATTGTTCTTTGCAGCGGTATTGATAGCCGTTTATATTCATCTTGTATTTTTTACTCCAGGTCTTTTTTTGGGAATTGTTGAGTCCATTATTTTAGGTGGCGTAGTTGCTGCTATTGGATTTAATGTAATGCATGATGGAGCACACGGCAGTTTCAGCAAACATAAGGCTGTGAATGTAGTGGCTGCATTTTCTTTAAATATTTTAGGTGGCAGCAGTTTTATGTGGAATGTAAAACACAATATCATTCATCATGCTTATACCAATATTGATGGAGTAGATGATGACATTGATATTCAGCCCTGGATGCGGTTAAGCAGCACACAAAAGAAATATAAATTACACAAATACCAGCACCATTATTTCTGGTTTCTTTATGCAGTGCTTTACATCCTTTGGATTTTTGTGATGGATTACCAGAAATACTTTTCACAAAGGATCGGTAAAATGCCTTTGAAGAAAATGCATGTAAGCGATCATATTATTTTCTGGCTCTTCAAATTTGTTCACCTGTTTATTTTTGTTTTACTTCCTATCTATGTTGCAGGGTTTGTGCCGTGGTTGGTTGGGTTTTTAGTATCAACCATCTTTGCAGGTGTCGTTATCAGTATTGTTTTTCAATTGGCACACACTGTTGAGCATACTCATTTCCCTATGCCCAATGAAGATGATGGACGCATTGATGATGAGTGGGCTATTCATCAGTTGAAAACAACAGCCAATTTTGCAACAAGAAATAAATTGATCTCTACATTGGTAGGGGGGTTGAATTTTCAGATCGAGCATCACCTGTTCCCTAAAGTTTCACATGTGCACTATCCTGCCATCAGCAAAATTATCAGGGAAACATGCCGGGAATTTAATATTCCTTATATCGAATATCCGAAGATGCGTTTGGCTGTTGCATCGCATGTAGCTTATCTGAAAGAAATGGGAAGAAAGTAACTTACTTTTCAAGTATAAAAAATAATTCGGTGCCACTGCGTGGTTCAATGGAGTTGTAACAAGGCTCCATTTTTTTTATGCTGAAGTATTTGCTGAAGAGTTGTTCATATTCTTCTTTGCTGCCACCAAAGGGTGGTCCACCTTCAAAACTTTTATTGAACAGAACGCCGGCAAGCCTTCCGCCGGGCTTTAGTAATTGATGCATTTGCTTTATGTACGATTCCCGTTGCGAAGGGTGCAGGGCGCAAAAAAAAGTTTGTTCAAGAATTAAATCATACTGTCCCTCATGTTCAAAAAAATCGCCAGTAATGATGTTGATGAGTTGTTCATTAAATTTCTTTTTTAATTCCGCTGTTAATACCGGAGATATATCAAGCAATGTGATGTCTGTAAATTTTTCCTTCAGTAAATATTCAGCTTCATAAGCATTTCCACAGCCGGGAATAAGAATGGAAATTCCCTTATCTGTTATACCATTCATGAATTGTTGAAGAGGCGTGGAGCTGTAACCAATATCCCAACCGGTTTGCTGTTGCTTGTAACGGTTGCTCCAGTAGGATGCATCAAGGATTGACTGTGTCATAAGAAAAATCCCCCTGATTTTTCAGAGGGGATTTAAAATTAGTTCTATTGTACTTTAAAATAAAAGATATCGTAGAAGTTTGTATTGAGCCAGGGTTTTTGTTTGCCACTTGATTTTTCTTTTACATCCCTGCCTGTTAACTTAAATACATTTTCTATTTGCATATTGGGCGAAGAAATATATTTGATCAGTGATCCTGTGTACAATCCATTTGTGCCAGCAACACCATCGCTTGCAACAGAACCGGGATCGGTAGCAAATGAAATAACGGTATTGTCAGGAGGCGTAATAGAAGCTAACCCATCATCCTGGTCGTTTTCTCCAAATGAACCTCTGTCGAATGGATTATTGCGGCAGGCATCCAGTATAACAATATTCAATTTGGTTCCCGCTACTTCCATGCGGCTTAACACCCATGAAACATTGGGACAATCTTCTTTTACATCGGCTTTAGATTTCAGGTTAAAATCTATCGGGATCAAATAGTTTTTTTCATCAACCTGCATTCCATGACCTGAGTAATAAAATAAAGCAACATCATAACCTATTACTTTACCACCAAATTCACGGATAGCTGCTTTCATTTGCGGGCCTGTGCCATCAATCACTTCAATTACTTCAAACCCACAATCTTTTAAAACCTGTACCATTGAACGTGCATCATTTTTTGGATTTTTGAGTGGTGTTGTAAAACGATACGACTGATTGCCGATAACCAAAGCAAGTTTCTTTTTATAATTGGTGGTGTTTAAACCGGTCGTGTTGTTCCCAGATACAATAACCGTGTTATTAGGTTTGGTATTTGTATTATTGTTGGGCTTTGTATT
>JANMOR010000436.1:0-4489 GCA_031369435.1 Chitinophagaceae bacterium | reverse complement strand
CATGAGAAAAGTTTATTAGTTGATTAGTGAATCAGTTGATTGGGATATTCCAAATGCCGGGTACTTAAAACTTAGAACCTACAACTGTTTTTCGCTGCAAAGAAAAGGCATTCAGGATCAGCAACAAAACACTGATGCTGTTGAAATGATTATTTTTAAGTACAACAAACGATTGTATGGATACAGAAATGATCACTTCTTTAGCAATGGGCATTGCACTGAGTGCCTGTTGTGGGTTCAGGGTTTTTGTGCCGATGCTGGGTGCCAGCCTTGCCGGCTACCTGCATTGGTTCAATTTACCTGCTGATATGCAATGGATGGCCAGCCTGCCAGCCCTCATTTGTTTTGGAACAGCGGCAGTGCTGGAGATCGGTGCCTACTATATTCCTTTTGTTGATAATTTACTGGACACAATCGCTACCCCTTTGGCCGTTACTGCAGGTACAGTATTGGCGGCATCTTTTTTACCGATTGCGGAATTCAGTCCGGTTATAAAATGGGTATTGGCATTAGTGAGTGGTGGAGCTGCAGCAGGAACCGTTCAATTAGGAACTGGTCTGCTGCGTTTGTTTTCCAGAAAAACAACCGCAGGTATGGGAAATGCAGTTGTATCAACAGGCGAAAATGCAGCTGCTGTTGGAGGAACAGCTTTGGCTTTTGTAATACCAATTGTAATTGCAGTGTTGATGTTGTTGTTGATTGGATGGATTATAAAGAGGTTGTTTAAGAAGTTAAACTCCTGAACACATCTTCCAATGAACTGCTGTCACTTCTGATGGATAAAATATTGAGATTCTTTTCTAAGGAAATGGTCAATAATTGTTTTTTTAATTCTTCAGGATTATCCGTTTTAAATTTCCAGGTTGTGTTATTGATTCGTGTACCATTTTGAAATTGATTGAAGATGGTTTCATCTACATCTTCTTTCAGTTCAAGAATCACTTCACCTGCATGAACTTTTTTCAGCAAGTGGGAAAGCTGATCGTCTGCTACAATATTTCCTTTGTTGATGATGATGACACGATCACAAATTGCCTGTACTTCCTGTAAAATATGCGATGAAAATAAAACCGTTTTGTTTTGTCCCAGTTGTTTGATCACTTCACGAATTTCAATGATCTGGTTGGGATCAAGTCCACTTGTTGGTTCATCTAAGATCAACACTTCAGGATCATGAAGCAATGCAGCAGCCAAACCAACCCGCTGCTTATAACCCTTTGAAAGCTGGCCGATCTTTTTATGTGCTTCAGGTGTTAAACCAACCTGTTCTATTGTTTTTTGGATTTTTATTTTTGGATTTTCTATTCGATGAACTTCAGCAATAAATTCTAAGTACTCTCTCACATACATTTCATAATACAATGCATTGCTTTCTGGTAAGTAACCGATTTTTTGTTTGGTGCTGATGGGATGTTCTTTTACATCTGCATCACACACAACTGCATTACCCGATGTTGGTTGAAGATAACCGGTAATCATCTTCATAGTGGTGCTCTTGCCTGCGCCGTTGGGCCCGAGAAAACCAACGATCTCACCTTTGTTTACTTTAAATGAAATTCCGTTCACTGCTTTTTGTTCGCCGTAAATTTTTACCAGGTTCTTTACCTCAATGGACATGCTGTTGAGTTTGTGTCAAAAATAAAAGAAATAATGGGAAGGCATCAATCATTAATAGATCAGCAGTACTGTCCCTTTTTGGTTATATACTTTACTGTTGCGTTTGTATTGAATTATCCAGCTGTATAAACCGGGAGGCGCTTGTTGATTATTGACATTGCCATCCCATCCCGTAAGGACTGAATTAGAACTAAAGATCATTTGCCCCCATCGGTTAAATATGTTGAAATTAAATTCTTCAATCTGGAAAAAGGCTTTTGCAAAAAGCACATCATTTAACCGATCCTTGTTGGGTGTAAACGCATTTGGTACAAAGATCATGTCTGCACAATCTTTATAATCAATGATGATATCATCTGTAACAACACCACATCCATTTCCAACAGCCACCATATATGTTCCGGGACTGATAACTGTAATAGAAGAATCTGTATTATTAGTACTCCACAAATATGCTTCTGCTAAAGGATGGGTTGCAACAAGAGTTAACGGTTCATTGAAACAAAGAGTCGTATCGTTCCCTAATGCTACAGTTGGCGTATAGTTTCTTGTAATGGTAAAACTATCCATGCGTTTACAAACGCCATCACTTGTAAGCAGCGTATATGTTCCTGTGTTTGATAAAGTTCGTTGCGATGAATTGCTGCCATCGTTCCATAAAAAAGAACTGGCAGTTGGTTGCTGTGCATCTACAAAAAGTGTTTGTGTATCACATAACAACGTATCAAGTGGAATGACTCTTTGCAGTTGATTAGCTTGAACAGTTGCTGCAAGTGATGCTGTACTGTTGCAACCGCCATTTGTAACAATATCCAGCATATAGGTTCCGGCATCTGATACTGTTGCATTTGGTATGAGCAACGTATCATTATTAACTGAAAAATTAACGGCCCCTTTCTTCCATAAATATTGCAGTGCAATGGCAGTAGTTGAAAGACGGAGTATATCTTTTTCACAAACGGGCTGGTTACTTTGTAATACCGGAACAACAGGCGCATATACATTGAGTGGTATCAATGGAGAAACAGAGCGGCAATTGGTTGAATTGATAAACCCGGTTTCTGCAACCAGCAAACGATATGTTCCACTATTACTCACCTGTGCATTGTTGATTGTATAATTTGTTGTAACAGCACCCGGAATATTTACCCATCCGCTGCCATTGTTGAACTGCCATTGATAAACAGGGTTGAGATAAAATCCACCGGCAACATTTCCTGCAAAAGCAATATTAGTTCCGGCACAGGTATTACTGCTGTTTTGATAAGTACCATTCACAACCGGAGCAATAGCCGGTCCGCATAAAGTAAATTCAATATCATCGAGGCAAAGATCATTTCCCTGACCGCCGGGTTGATTGTTAAAGATGCGGAGGATAACAGAACTTTCACCGGCAGGCAATGCAAAATTAAATCCGTATTGTGTCCATGTAAAGGTTGTGAAACGTGGAATAGCAGGAGTAATAAAACTTGCCAATACTGTTCCTGAAACAGCACTGCTGATTTCAAAACGCAGCACAGGATCAAGCGGATCAGTAAAACCAAGTTTGATGAGGTTGGCTGCCCATGCAGAAAAATAAAGTTGTGAACCGGAGCAGAGATTATCAACCCTGGTTTCATAAAATTTGCCGGCAGTAAAATCGGCATTTACGATCATCATATTACCGGTACCTGAATGATCGTTACCCACATGCCAGGAAGCAAAGTGCGGTTGGCCATTACCAATTTGCCCGGTTGTTTTCCTTATTCCATATTCACCATCATTAATTAGATCAAGCGAATCAAACGCATAAGTAGTTATACCGGGAGGAAGTCTTGAACCCGTTAATGGAGAATTAACATCCCCTCCGAAATTTTCAAAAAACAACACATTGCCGGAACATTGTGCTAATCCTTCCTTGTTCAGGAAAAGAAAACAAACAATCAATAAAAAGGAGATGGGAACTGATTTCTTCATCGGTAATAAACGGCTCTAAAAGTAGCGATTAATGTAAATCAAAAGCCCTTGTTGAAAAACAAGGGCTTGATAAAAAACCAACCATATGAACAGACATCGAACTAACCAATAGGGTAAGGTTCTAGTTCTTTCAATTAAAAAGACCAAGTTTGAAGAACTTTCGCTGCTTAATGTTAAATAATTTTAGTCTTCCAGCTCTTCCGAGCTTTCGGGTAAATGGTCGTACTCCCCCTTGAAAGCGTAGTATCCAAATATCACGATGCCAACAGCAATGGGAATAAACACGCCAACAAAAACGCCCCATTGAATTTTGGTATCAATGTTTGGTTTGGCGGCAATTTCTGCTAAAGCCGTTTTGATCAGGTAGAAGCTGGCCAGAGGTCCGGATGCCATCCAGATAATTCCTGCCCATCGTTTTATTTTATTCATAATGTTTGAGGTTAATCGTTTACGTTCGGGTCAATTTTATTATTGATATACAAGGCGCCGATGATCATACATACAAAAGCAATAATGATTGGATACCAGAGCCCAACGAGCAGATCACCGGTATAAATGGTGGTGAGCAGGGTGGCAATGAAAGGTGTTAATCCGCCAAACACCCCATTACCAATATGATAAGGTAACGACATGGATGTGTAACGGATCTTTGTTGGAAACATTTCTACAAGGAAGGCAGCAATAGGTCCATACACCATCGTAACAAATACAATCATGAGCCAGACAAGAAAAATAAATTTGATGTATTTCTCAACCCCGAGCTTCTTGTTGATGAATGTAGGATTTGCATCTTTTGTATAGCTGGTCGATATAGCATCCTGACGAATGGTATCCGTTTCAATTTTTGTAAAGTTTGTTCCGTAAAGATTTTTGTATTGTGTTTTTATTTGTTTTAACTGGTGACTGTTTTCAGTTG
>JANMOR010000416.1:0-1734 GCA_031369435.1 Chitinophagaceae bacterium | reverse complement strand
ATATTGATCCTCAATCCACCTGATGGAATCAATGCTTACTGGAAGTTGATTGGCGTAGATTGTTCAACACAATTATGCAAACCAAAAGAAGATCCTGACTTCATTCATGTATTTGCAACATCGCAAAAAGAATTTCATTTGCTTTATGAAAAAATTAAACTGCGTTTAAGAGGCAACGTAAGTGTGTGGGTGAGCTGGTATAAAAAAAGTGCAGGTATCCCAACTGATATAACAGAAGACCGTATCAGAGAATTTGCATCGAAGAATAATCTTGTTGATATAAAAGTGTGTGCAGTAACTGAAATATGGAGTGGATTGAAACTGGTTATTCCAATAGCAAAACGATGACTATTTCTTTAAAGGAAAGTCAATTGTAAAAGTGCTGCCCTTGCCGGGAACACTGTCGGCTTTTACTTTTCCATCATGTGCTTCGGTCATTGTTTTTACATAACTCAAGCCAAGCCCAAAGCCTTTTACATTATGCACATTGCCTGTATGTGCACGGTAAAACTTTTCAAAAACTCTTGCCAGTGTTTCCTTGTTCATCCCGATGCCATGATCTTCTACCTGGATGCGGATATGTTTGCCAATTGTTTTTGTACTGATCTTTAAATGAAAAGAATCATCTTTTGAATATTTCAATGCATTATCAACTAAGTTGTTGATGACATTGGTCAGATGTACTTCATCCGCTTCCATGAGATCATTGGTTGCATTGAGTTGTACATCCACCCTTCCCTGTTTTTCTTCAATTTGTAATTGCAGATTATTCAACACATTTTTTATGATATCATGTACATGAAGTTCTCTTTTGTTCAATTGTACTTCCTGTTTATCCATTTGTGCAGCCTGCAGAATAGACTCTACATGTTTGTTCATCCGTTTGTTTTCAACCTTGATCATACCCGTAAAATAGTCCCTTTTTTCAGGACTGCTTAAAACCTTTTCACTTTTTAATGCATCAACTGCCAACGAGATAGTTGCCAATGGTGTTTATAATTCATGCGTCATGATGTTGATGAAGTCGTTCTTCATATCTGCCAGTTTTTTCTGTCGCAATAATGTTCTGATAGTAAGAAAAAATGCAGTGATGATGATCAATGTAAAGAAGATAGCTCCACCAATCATCCATCCTAATGATTGTAAAATATATGATTCGTAGTTGGGAACCACAACAACCAAAACTTCATCTGGCGCTAAACTTTCCAGTAAACTTCCACCAGCAGGAATGAGCGGGTAGAAAGCCCGTTTGTTATGCACGGTATCCGTTGCCATATCAATAAACTTGGGCGACTTTAATTCATAATGTCCAAAAACATTATCACTTGCAACTGCAAATTCAAATTTTGTATCCTTGAGGTTTTGCCTTAAAAAAGCTTTCTGTAATTTTTCTTTTATTTCATAAATGGTAAACCGGTTGGTAACTGAAAACTGTTTATAAATATCATATGCCTCACCAGGAAATTTCATCCCGGGCATTTGACCGGGATTATTAAACGTTACGCTTCGTTGTGCCACCAGTTCTTCGCCCACCTGTTGAATGGCAGTTGAAATGTTTTCTTCCAGTTGCTCTTCCCTGAACAATGCAAGCGTCCGAATCCACGATACCTGGATATAAATAATACCAAGCAGGGACAGTGTAATCAACGCAATAATAACAGGAAATGTTTTTTTCATCAATTTCAGCTTTCTTTTTCAACAGACTTTTATAACCAAGCTGCAAAAATACCCGTG
>JANMOR010000100.1:0-2209 GCA_031369435.1 Chitinophagaceae bacterium | reverse complement strand
GTTAATTTGTTGCGCATAAAATGTTTTACACCGGCGCCACCATGTCCACTGCGACAAAATATTCTGATATAATCAATGAAGTTCTTTTCCATGCTGGCGGCAAAGATAGTTTTTATGGAATTGAGCTTTGAGAATAGTATTAAATGACATCGCATATTTGTACAACATCAAATCACCGTCATTTTTCATCTCTCACCCTGTTCCATGTTTCATACAATTTCTCCTGCTCTGGTCTGTCAGCCGGAATTTTTCTCAAAGGTTCACAAGCATCCCAATCTTCAAACATCTCTTTTGGAAGTGCCTGGTATAATACAGTCCCTTTGCTTTTCCAGCCAATCATTTCATCCGTGACCTCTTTTATTTTTTGGGCAGGATTGCCAACAATTAAACTTCTTGGTTCAAATGTTTCATTAGCTTTTATAAAACACAATGCACCCACAATACATTCATCGCCCAATACCACATTATCCATAATCACACTGTTCATACCCACCAAACAATTGTTGCCAATGCTGGCACCATGGATCACTGCACCATGACCAATATGTGAGCCTTCTTTTAAAACAACAGTAATACCGGGAAACATATGAATAGTACAATTCTCCTGTACATTGCAACCGTCTTCTAAAACAATGGCACCCCAATCGCCACGAAGTGCAGCACCGGGACCAATATAACAATGCTTGCCAATGATAACGTTACCTGTAACAGCAGCCTGTGGATGTACAAATGAAGTTTCATGTATGACAGGAATAAATCCTTTGAATGAATAGATCATGGAATCGTTATTACATCAAAGGTAGCTTGCAGAAGGACATACAAAAAGCATTGCTATTTTTCTCTTCGTCTTTTATTGCCGGAAATATATTGAATCAGTTTAAGTACACCGAAGATGACAGCAGCAGTACCAATAAGAAAAACGATTATTGCCAGCGCTTCTGATCCGTTGCAGGCAATGGAACAACTGAGAAATACAAGCAGGAGGATCAGACCCGCTGCAACTAAAATGCTGAGAATGATCAGGGTAATCTTCCACCCTTTCTTTATTTCTTTCTTTTGGCTAAACGCTTTTTTGAGTTCCTTGCGCAGTTCTTTTATTGTCAATGTTTTGCCAGGATCTTTGTTTACAGATTGAATGACCGAATGATTGACGGTATAACTCACCGCCTGTGTTGAATTGGAAAAAGGAAATACCGGAGTTGGTTTGTTTAGCAGGTTGCCATAAAAGCAAATCATGAGAAAAGTGGATGTGATCACCACCCCTTCAAAAAATTTTCTTTTATAGTAAGTAGCTTTTTGCGGATAAAAAATATATACAGCCAGTACGATGATGACAAGTGTGTACATAAAATTTGCAGTAAGATGCATGCCTGTTTCCTCCAAAAGATATCCGGTTAGCAACCCCACAATGTTTAAAGGAATATAAAGCAGTATGAGAATGATCCTTGCAGCAGTTTTATGACTGTGTGCCCAGTATGAAATTTGTTTCATGGCTTTGGGTTTGAAGGGTTGTACTTCCCTTACAAGTTATCTATTATCTTTTGCAAATACAAGATGAAACTAAGAGGAGCCAATTAACTCTTTCCCTGTTCTGTAACAGGTTCCTTTGAACTGTGCTACCAAATGATCTTTTTGATTGAAGATGGAAATATGATACAACCCGGTTGATTTACCGTTATGCAGTTCTTTTGCTTCGGCTGTTAATACATCACCCACATGAACCGGTTTAATAAAGTTGATAGACGTATCCAGTGCCACCGATAAATTGTTACGGTTGTTGCAGGCAAATGCAAACGCACTGTCGCCCAATGAAAAAGCTATACCGCCATATACAATCCCAAAACCATTGATCATTTCTTTACGAACCGTCATTTTTATTTTACTGTATCCTTCTTGAATGTCCAATACTTCAATTCCCAGCCATTGGCTGAATAAATCGTTTTGCAGCATGTGGGCTACAACAGTTTGGGGTAAATGATTTGTGCTCATATGGATGATTAAAACTTTTTTGTAAAGGTTGATTTTTAAACTAATATTTTAAAGATTATTCGCAGGCTTCCTCCTTGTTAATTAAAAATCAGGAAGAGTAAAGCCATTTAATCTTCAGATTTTAGCAGCTTACTAAGCATAAACTGTAAGAACAAGTAAGGGTTTATTGAAAAGAGATAGTAGAAATAAAAGATTAAAACTGTTGATTCTACGACAAGTG
>JANMOR010000388.1:0-2474 GCA_031369435.1 Chitinophagaceae bacterium | reverse complement strand
TGGACAAATAGAAAGCTTACAAATGCACAAGACAATCAAAAACAAAAAGAGCAAAAACTTAGACTGGAAAATGCTCTTAATATAATACGCCAAACATTAGTTGAAAATAATGCAAGACTTCAAACTACTCTTGGAGTAATTAATAGCGGTAGAGTTCAGTTTGACATTCAATTAGACATATCAGCCTGGGACGCAGTGAAGGACGATATTTCAGAATATTTGCACGACCCAAACTTGAAAAAGAGAATTGCGTATCATTTTTCCAGACTAAATACAACGGCTAAATTAAATGGAATGTATCTTGACTTCTCTGTTGGAATCGGTGCAGCTCTGGGTGGAGTGGAAGCAATACGAGATGCTTTAAAGAACAGTTTGCTTGAGACTGCAACTTTTCTTGCTGCAGATATTGATGAAATATTACTTCTAATAGACAATAAATTGACGAATAAATGAAACCCGCCACCCATTGGAATTCTGCAAAACGTTCTCATTTCCCCAAAAATTTTTCTTCCCCCTATCTCCTCCTTCATTTACTTTTGCAACCATCATTAACGATTGAATAAATATGAAGTCTACCCCCTTTACACACAAACACATTGCACTCGGCGCAAAAATGGCTGAGTTTGCCGGTTACAATATGCCCATTTCTTATACCGGCATCAATGATGAACATGCAGCGGTTCGCAACAGCGTTGGTGTATTTGATGTAAGTCATATGGGAGAGTTTATATTGAAAGGAGAGCAGGCACTTGATTTAATTCAACGTGTTACCAGTAATGATGCAAGCAAGCTTACCGCAGGCAAAGCACAGTACAGCTGCCTGCCCAATAAAGAGGGCGGTATTGTAGATGATCTGCTGGTGTATTGTATTGAAGAAAACAAAGCGTATATGCTGGTAGTGAATGCAAGCAATATTGAAAAAGACTGGAACTGGATTCAGCAATTCAATTCCAACAAGGTAGAAATGCACAACATCAGCGACAAAACCTGTTTACTTGCCATCCAGGGACCGAATGCAACAAAGATGCTTCAACCATTAACAGAAATGGATATTCTTAACTTAAAATATTACACATTTACAAAAGGAAATTTTGCAGGCGTTGAAAATGTATTAGTAAGTGCAACAGGTTATACAGGTGCAGGTGGTGTGGAGATTTATTTTGAAGATGTGGATGATGCTGCCAATAAAATATGGGATGCCATTTTTGAAGCAGGTGCTTCCGTTGGTATCAAACCCATAGGATTAGGCGCAAGAGATACACTTCGTTTAGAGAAAGCCTTTTGTTTATATGGAAACGATATTGATGATTCTACATCGCCATTGGAAGCAGGATTGAGCTGGATCACTAAATTCAGCAAGGAGTTTTCTTCCAAAGCAATTTTTGAAAAACAAAAAGCTGAAGGTGTAAAACGTAAGCTCGTTGGTTTTGAAATGATCGATCGTGGCATTCCCCGTCATGACTATAAGATCAAAGATGCCAACGGCGTTGAAATTGGAAAAGTAACCAGCGGAACACAATCACCATCTTTGCAAAAAGCAATTGGTATGGGATATGTTGCAACCGAACACGCTGCATTCGAAGCGGAGATTTTTGTGGAAGTAAGAGATAAATTACTCAAAGCAAAAGTGGTAAAAGTCCCTTTTTTATAATGCGATGAGAAACCCCGTCAGACGAGGGCATCAGACGGGGTTTGCACATTGGTATAAACATTGCTGTATGCTTTATCATCAAAAAAAATCCAATGCCAACCATTCACCTTACTACATTTATTGCTGCGCCTGTTGAAGTTGTATTTGATCTAAGCCGTCATATTGGCCTGCATAAAATTTCGCAACAGGATAATAAAGAAGAAGCGGTTAGTGGAACAACTTCCGGCTTGATCAACGAAGATGAATGGGTTACCTGGAAAGCAAAACACTTGTTTAAAACAAGGTTCATGACATCGAAGATCACCACCATGAATAAACCTGATTACTTTGAAGATGTGATGACCAAAGGTGATTTTATTTCCTACTCACATAAACATTATTTCAAAGCAACAGATAACGGAACCATCCTCATTGATAAAATTAATTTTGAAACGCCGTATGGTATTGTTGGAAAAATTTTCAACCGTTTCTATCTCACCAATTATATGAAAGCGTTGATTGAAAAGCGGAATAAAACAATCCGTTCTTATGCTGAAAGCAGCAAGTGGAGAGCCCTGCTCACCAAATAGTATCTCATCTCCCTTATTTTTGCAACTTATGGCTGTTCAAAAACCAACTTTATTTACCAGTCTTTCGCCTGCACTTTTGCATTTATATGATTTGAAGAATGCTGTGGTTGTGATCATTGATGTGTTTCGTGCCACATCAACCATTGCTTCTGCATTGCATAATGGTGCCAAATGTGTGATTCCGGTTGATACTGTTGAAAAAGCAATTGCACTCAGTAAAGCTACCAATGGTATTGCTGCAGGTGAAAGAGATG
>JANMOR010000127.1:0-2385 GCA_031369435.1 Chitinophagaceae bacterium | reverse complement strand
GGGTTGGGAGTAATTCCAGCCCTTTTACTTTTATTCAACTGCAGTTTTTTTTCTTTCATTTCTTCATTTATTTCTTTTCAATTTTTATTTCTGCATTTCATTCTTTTCGTCAAAAATATTTTTTTGACGAAATCATTTTTTTTGATGCACTTTTATAAAGTTAGGAACAACCATTATGAGTAAAGTAAAAACAACTTTTTTTTGTCAGAACTGCGGATACGAATCTGCCAAATGGTTGGGGAAATGTCCGTCTTGTAATGAATGGAATACGTTTGCGGAAGAGATCATTAGCAAAGAAAAAAATAACCCTCAAAAACAAATTTGGAAAGAAAGTCCTGCTAAAGGTGAAATGAAAACCATTTCTTTAAGCGAAGTAAAAAGCGGCGAAGAAAAAAGAATCAATACCAATGATGCAGAATTAAACCGGGTGCTTGGAGGTGGAATTGTTCCGGGCAGCATTGTATTGATTGCAGGCGAACCCGGAATTGGAAAATCAACTTTGTTTTTACAAATAGGATTGCATTTAACAAACATTACTACACTTTATATAAGTGGTGAAGAAAGTGAACAGCAAATCAAAATGCGTGCCGATCGTTTACAAATGAGTAATGAAGATTTTTATTTACTCACCGAAACTTCAACGCATACCATTTTCCAGGAAATAAAAAAGTTGAAACCACAACTGGTCATTATTGATTCCATTCAAACTTTACAAACACCGTCTATTGAAAGCGGACCAGGGAGTATTTCTCAAATAAGAGAAACTGCTGCGGAATTACAACGCTTTGCAAAAGAAACCAACACGCCTGTTTTTTTGATTGGTCACATTACTAAAGACGGGAGTATTGCCGGGCCAAAGATCCTGGAACACATGGTGGACACGGTTTTGCAGTTCGAAGGTGATCGTCATTATGCTTATAGAATTTTGCGTACAATGAAAAACCGTTTTGGTTCCACTTCTGAATTAGGAATTTATGAAATGACTGAAACGGGTATGCGGCCGGTTAATAATCCAAGTGAAATTTTAATTACACAAAAAGAAGATCAGTTAAGCGGCATTGCAATTGCTGCAACAATGGAAGGTATGCGGCCACTGTTAATTGAAGTACAGGCATTGGTTACACAAAGTGTATATGGAACACCGCAACGTACTGTTACAGGATTTGATTTAAGACGATTGCAATTACTCTTAGCTGTTTTAGAAAAACGTGGTGGTTTTCATTTTGGAATGAAAGATGTATTCTTAAATATAGCAGGTGGTTTAAAAGTAGAAGACCCATCCATTGACCTTGCTGTTTTATGTTCACTGCTTTCAAGTTATGAAGATGTACCACTTAATCCACATATCTGTTTTGCAGGTGAAGTTGGTTTGAGTGGAGAGATAAGAGCTGTGAACAGAATTGATCAACGGATTGCTGAAGCAGAAAAACTGGGCTTTGAAAAAATTATCATCAGTAAATACAACTTAGGCCACAGTAAAGAAAACGAAAAGAAACTGTTACAGAAGTATAATATTGAAGTTATGACTATGGGTAAGGTGGAAGAGTTATATCAATATTTATTTCAATAAAATTCAAACCACGAACCAGCCTGGCGGTTAACAGGTTACAAAAATTCACACAAAAGAAATTTTAATCCCTTCTCATTTTAATTGTTGATTGCATTTCTTGCATTTGTTTTTTAACTTTCTTTCATGGTCAACAGCAGCAAATGGTTGCATGATTTTTCTCATATTTTCTTTCCGCATACATGTGCCGGTTGTGGCAATGACCTGCTGGAAGAGGACCAATCCATTTGCCTCCATTGTTACGCCAATTTGCCCGAAACCGGCTTTTTTGCCCTCCCGGGCAACCCCATTGAAAAAATATTTTATGGACGGTTAGAAGTAGCTTCAGCTGCTGCTGGCTATTATTTTACCAAAAACTCCGTTTTACAACGGCTCATTCACCAGCTGAAATACAATGGCAACCAGGATGTGGGGCATCAACTGGGCCAATGGCTGGGTCACCAATTGAAAAAAAGCGGACGGTTCACCGAAATCAATGCCCTGATTCCGCTTCCCCTTTTCCCAGACAAGGAAAGGAAACGGGGTTACAACCAGGCAACAGTGCTATGTGAGGGTATGGCGGATATTATTAATGTACCTGTAATGAAAGATATCGTTCTGCGGAAACGTTATACTGATACACAAACCAGGAAAGGCCGAAGTGAGCGATGGGTGAATGTGGATGGGAGTTTTGAGATCAGCGACCCATCTCAACTTCAAAACAAACATGTATTATTAGTAGATGATGTAATTACAACCGGAGCTACAATTGAGGCATGTGGGTACGCCATTAAACAGATTGAAACAGCCGAACTGAGTATTGCAACATTGGCATGGTC
>JANMOR010000354.1:0-6895 GCA_031369435.1 Chitinophagaceae bacterium | reverse complement strand
CGTTATTCAGAAACCGATCAGATGAATGTGGTGTATCATGGCAACTACGCCCAGTACTTTGAGGTAGCAAGAAGCGAAGCCATCCGGGATATGGGTATTACTTATAAGGAAATGGAAGAAATGGGAATTGTGATGCCGATTGTTGAACTGCATACCAAATTTTTACGTCCGGCGCTTTATGATGATCTACTTACTATTAAAACTCAATTAAGGGAATTACCAGCCGATCACAGGATCGAGTTTCATCATGAAGTTTATAATGAAGCAGGTAAACTTTTAACTGTTGGAAGAATTGTTTTATATTTTCTCGATGCTAAAACGATGGCAAGAACTACCATGCCTGCTGCATTAACTCAACACCTGGAGCCTCATTTTAAATAAGTTCCAGAAATCATCTTCAAGTATGTCACACAACAAAATCTTTGCCTCTATCATAACAATCGGAGATGAGTTATTAATTGGACAAACCATTGATACCAACAGTGCATGGATGGCGCAGGAATTGAATAAGATCGGCGTTTGGGTAAAACGTCGTGTAGCCGTAGGCGATACAAGGGATGATATCTGGCAGGCATTAGATGAAGAAGCCAAACATTCTATGATTGTTTTAATAACTGGTGGTCTTGGACCAACAGCAGATGACATGACCAAACCTTTGCTTTGTGATTATTTTGGCGGCAAGATGATTGTGAATGAAGAAGTACTGCAACATGTAAAAAACATTTTTCTTAAACTCAACCGTCCTTTAATTGAACGCAATTTAAAACAGGCAGAAGTGCCTGATACCTGCGAAGTATTAATGAACCGAAGAGGAACAGCGCCGGGTATGCTGTTCAGAAAAGCAGATCGCATTTTTATTTCAATGCCGGGTGTGCCGCATGAAATGAAAGGATTAATGACTGCCTATGTACTACCATTGCTGCAGAAAGAATTTCAAATGCCTTTCATTCTTCACCGGACTTTATTAACTGCAGGTGCAGGTGAATCATTTATTGCAGAACGGATCAACAATTGGGAAGCGGCATTACCACCACATATCAAACTTGCCTACCTGCCAAACTATGGAATGGTTCGGCTTCGGTTGACAACTATTGGTGCAGAAAAAAACAGTTTAGAAAAAGATCTCGATCATTTGTTTTTGCAATTGCAGGAATTAGTGAAAGATATTCTCATTGTTGATGAAGATATTCCTTTGGAAAAAGCATTGGGCAATTTGTTATTGGAAAGAAAGAAATCGTTAGCAACGGCCGAAAGTTGCAGTGGTGGTTATATTGCACATTTAATTACTGCTATTCCAGGTTCATCGGCTTACTATAAAGGAACTGTTGTTGCGTATGCGTACGATGTAAAAGAAGATGTATTGGGTGTAAACCATGAAACGCTTGAAATAAAAGGAGCAGTAAGTGAAGAAACGGTTACCGAAATGCTGCAGGGTTTATTTCAAAAAACATCTGCTGATTATGGCATTGCCACCAGCGGTATTATGGGACCCGACGGTGGTACAGAAGATAAACCCGTTGGAACTGTGTGGGTGGCTGTGGGCAACAGGAAAAAGATATTTGCAAAACGAATGCAATTCCGTTTCGACCGGATTAAAAATATTGAACTCACTGCTGCCAACGCTATGCTGATGATGTTTCAGTTTATTAAAGGGGAAACAGAAAAATAAAGACCAAATCTTTACCTTTGACGCCGATCAGCGATTTGCCTGCCGGAATTTGTTCAGTATATTCAGAACCCTGAAGTGTCGCAGACGCTTTTTGGTCTGGATGCCGGATTTATACTTCGGCATGCAACGCAACAGACGGTGCTATTTGCATTTCAGCCGGTAACAGTATCATAAAATTCAAAACATTCATATGGCTTTAGTTGATTTAGTAATGCCCAAGCTCGGTGAGAGTATCATGGAAGCAACCATTCTTCGCTGGCATAAAAAACCAGGTGATGCAATAAAGATGGATGAAACCTTACTTGATATTGCAACTGATAAAGTTGACAGCGAAGTTCCAAGTACGGCTGAAGGTGTGTTGAGCGAAGTATTATTTAATGAAAACGATGTTGTCCCTATTGGAACTGTGATTGCCCGGATTAAAACCGGGGCTGCTGAAACAATTGCTGCTGCACCAACAACTCCGGTATATGAATCGGTAACAGCTGAAGTGATCGATGAAGACATCCCTTATCAACCTGCCGGTGCAAAAGTGACTGCTCCATCTAATGGCATTCGTTTTTATTCACCTCTTGTGTTGAACATTGCAGCACAGGAAGGTATTGGTATGGCTGAATTGGAAAAAATTCCCGGCACAGGCAATGAAGGTCGGGTTACAAAAAAAGATATTCTGCAGTTTGTATCAGATAGAAAAGGAACAGGTAACAAAGCACAAGATAACAGGCAGGAAGAAGTATTGGCTGTACCAATGAACAGGGTTGAAACTTCTGCTCCGCAACACACCCCTTCTATGGCGCCAACCGTTTACAGCGGCAATGTAGAGATCATTGAAATGGACAGGATGCGGAAGCTCATTGCCGAACACATGGTAAGGAGCAAACAAACCAGTCCGCATGTTACCAGTTTTACAGAAGCCGATGTAACCAACCTGGTACAATGGAGAGATAAGATGAAGAAAGAATTTGAAAAAAGAGAAGGCACAAAAATTACATTCACTCCTTTATTTATTGAAGCTATTGTAAAGTGTATTAAAAAATATCCACTTATTAACAGTTCTGTTGATGGCGATAAGATCATTGTAAAAAAAGATATCAATATTGGCATGGCCACGGCTTTGCCAAGCGGTAGTTTGATTGTACCTGTTATTAAAAATGCTGATCAATTAAATTTGGTAGGATTAACCAGGCAAGTGAACAATCTTGCTGATAATGCCCGAAATGGCAAACTGAAACCTGATGATACAAGCGGCGGAACCTTTACCATGACCAATGTAGGAACCTTTGGAAGTTTGATGGGCACTCCTATCATTAACCAGCCTCAGGTTGCAATATTAGCTGTTGGTGCTATCAAGAAAAGACCGGTTGTAATTGAAACACCGCATGGCGACAGTATTGCCATCCGTCATATGATGTACCTGAGCATGAGTTATGATCATCGGATTATTGATGGAAGTTTAGGTGCAACGTTCTTGACGGCTGTGGCAAATGAGTTACAGAATTTTAATGGCGATAGAGACTTGTAATCATTTAAATTATCATATACATATAAACCCGATAGCAACATCGGGTTTATAAATTTAAATGCAATTACTTTTAAGTTGATCAATATTTCTCTTTTTCAAATAAATATTTCTTTCCTTTTCGTTTTATTATAAACAGGTTGTCGTATTCTGTATCTGCAAGATCGCTGAGTAATGTTTGCCCCATCATTTTATTCACAACGTCATCAACTGTATTGGAGTGACCAACAATCAATACACTTCCCTTTCTGATTGATTTAAGTCGCATGATAAATTTATCTGTTGTATCTCTTGGTGAATAAAACTGAACCGGAACTGCTATTGCTTCACTAAGAGGCTTGCCGGTAGTTGATGTACGAATTGTTTGTGTTGAAAAAATATAACGCACATTTTTATCTTTCAACAACTCTTTTAAAGCAATGGCTCTTTTTTCTCCAATTTCACTTAAGGGAACATCGCTGCTCATGTTGGGAGCTGCTGTAGCTTTTTCTGCATGCCGCACAACATAAAAGATGTTTTTGCTGCAGGATGTGAAAAGGAGTAAAAAACAAATGACAGTTAAAATTGAGCGCATAAGAATAAATTTTGTGTAAATATTGATGCTATGTTTTAAAAATCAAAGATCATGTTGTAAATTTAAGAAACAATAACCCAGTAAAATCCTCAAGTATGAAGACTTTATCCGAAACCTGGTTTGCCGATGGCTATATTGATTTTGAGTTAAAGAAATATACACTCCTCGCCTACCTGCAGGAAGTAAATAAATATTTTACTGAAGCTAAACTCTATCCGCAATTAGCTGATGTCATCTTTCATTATAATAATCTCGTTGCCTTCAGGGAAAATAAAAAATACCTGCAGGAGCAGTTCCCCAAAAAACTCACCGGTATTCAAATTGAGAAACTGCAGTTGTTATATGAACAAATGATTCAGGATGATGAACTGATGCAGGAACTGGAAACCATCATGCATTATTCCATAGCAACTATGAAAAGTACCATCAGCAATGGCACTGAAATTTATGAAATGGTGGAGCAAAGCATCAGCATTCAACCCATTGGACTGATACCCCTTGATACAAGCGAAGGTTATTTGTTCCTACGCAGCACTGCACAGAAACAAACGAAAGTATATCAATACAGGTTGAGCTTTTTTGAAAGGCATGATGAACAATACCGGACTCTCAAAACAAATTTTGTTGACAGCTGGATGAGTAATATTGTTAATAGCTATGAAAATATTAAAGGTGAACTTATACGTAAGAAAGTGGAGTTACCCAACCCCGCTGTTTATTGTATTGAAACCAATTTAGCGTACCCCGTTGAAGAAACTTTTTTACCGATTGCTAAAAGAAGTTTTGTGAAATTTTTGATGGCAGCATAAAATTTCTTCGTCATGTCGACGAAGGAGACATCTCTTAAATCTGATACTTTTTCAAATTCATGAGACCTCTCATGCGTCAAGCTGAAAACTTTAAAAAGAAGAATATATTTATTCAACCTTCAATCCCCAATCTATTCCTTTACTTGTTGCAGGCACGCCTTCTTTCATCCATTTAGGCATAGCAGCACCTTTGAGGTAATGATCAAAGAATTGCCCCAGCCTCACAGAAAGATCTTTCCGGTTTCTGCGTTCAACTAAATTATGATCTTCATCATTGTACTGCAGCAACCAAACTTTTTTATCCAGTCTGCGCAATGCTGTAAAAAATTCTATACTCTGGTACCAGGGAACGGCACCATCTTTATCATTATGCATCAATAATAACGGTGTAGTTATTTTATCTGCTTTAAATAATGGCGAATTCTTTGTGTACAGATCTGGACGTTGCCATGGAGTAAAACCAATACGGGTTTGGGATTTCTCATACTGGAACTGCCGGCTGATGCCTGCACCCCAGCGAATACCACCATAAGCGCTGAACATATTGCTCACAGGCGCTCCTGCTCCTGCTGCTGCAAACATTTTTGTACGGGTTACTAAATATGCAACCTGGTAACCACCCCAACTTTGCCCCTGGATAGCCATTTTAGTGCTGTCAACAAATTTCATTTTGCTGAGATATTTGGCAGCACTTACAACAGAATTATAAGCACTTTCGCCGGGCTCACCATTCTTGTAATAGATGTTTGGATCAAAAACCAAATAGCCATTGCTGGTGAAGTAAGCTATGTTGATAGTTGATGCACTTGGCGCAGGAGCACGGTAATTGTAACGAGTATCAGCATCTCTTTCATAGAAATAAAAGATAACAGGATACTTTTTATTGGGATCAAAATTTTCAGGCTTAAACAGCAGGCCTTCACTTTCCTTTCCATCAAACATTTTCCATTTATGTAATTCAACCGTGTACCAGTTATAATCTTTTTGTTGCAGGTTGATATTACTTAATTGTACTGCTGATTGATGATTCTGTGCGTTGTTTAAAGTACTTGAAAAAATGGTGGGGCTCATTTGCGATGTTGAAGCAGAGTACAAAAACACATCGCTGTTCTTTGCTTTTAATGTTCCGCCAAACGCATTGAACGCCACAGGATTGGTTACAGGTATTGTTTCATTTAACACAAACTGTTCACCTGTTTTATAAACTACCCATCCGCTTCCTTTTTCTTTATTATCGAACGTGTTGAATAATAATGTTTGCCCATCTTTAATAAATCGTTCTTCCCTGTCTAAGATCGTGTTACGGAAGGTCAATTGCTTTTTACGACCGATACCATTTGTTAAGCAAACTGGTTTTACATTTCCTGTAGGATCAACTTTCCAGATATCAAACTTATCATACACATACATAGCAGCATCGTTTTCATGCCAGCCCATTACACCATGTGGTGGCGGATCATCCGGATGATCATCATCTTCATCATACAATGGAGCTTTAATATCTTTTGTAGCGTTAATGATTTTGCCTGTTGCAATATTGTACGTAAAATAGTGGCGGTTTTTCCAATCGTACCAACCAACAAATTTGCCATTGGGTGAAATGCTGCCACCACCTCTTAGTTTGTTAGCAATTAGTTTGCGCTCTCCTGATTTTACATTTACGAGATAGAGATCCTGGTAATTAAATTGCTCCCATTGATTTTGTATACGATAACCTTTATTGGTTTCGCCAAGAGCCATATCTCCGTTGTCTTCATCACTTAATTCAATACGTTCAAGATTTTCATCAGCTAATGTAGTAATAGCATTGGCATCATTATGAATCACTGCCTGGTAACTTCTTCTTAATTCATTCATTGCCTGGAACAATTGCTGCGGTTGCAATTCATCATCATTGTAGTGCCATATATCAAGTCTTGCTGTTTCAAAATCGGCCAGCGTAGTGTCTTTGGGTTGACGGATCGGCGAAATACCAATGAACAGCCTTGTACCGTTCTTGCTGAATTTATTGATATAATCGGGACTTACTGTCATTCCTGTTTTGATGCCGGCAGTATTCCGATCGGCTTTTAATTTTGCACTATCCATACCTGGCTTGTAATACCAAAGCTTATAGAATTTCTTCAGTGCTTTACTTACACTATCCCGTTCCGCAACAAAAGCCAGTTGTCCACCTGTTTCATCTATTGCAAAACTTTTGGCATCATTAAAACCTTTCAACACTGTATCAATTTTACCTGTTGAAGTATTCATCCAAAGAACAGTGGCTTTACTTAAGGTGTCATTGTTCTTCCGGGTTGTTTTAATCAGTAATGCATTTCCGG
>JANMOR010000333.1:0-3760 GCA_031369435.1 Chitinophagaceae bacterium | reverse complement strand
GATTATAATTTTGGAAATTTTCTGAGTCATAATTTTCACACTTATATTGTTTTGAAGCCCGGTACGGATTATAAAGCATTTGAAAAAAACTTTGCTCAGGTAATTGATAAATATATTTTACCACAGGCAAAACAGTTCATGCAAATTAAAAGCATGAAAGATTTCGAAAAAACAGGTAACAGGCTTGCCTATTCAATTATGCCGTTAAAAAATATTCACCTGTATTCGCAACGGGGAGTGGAGCTGGGTGTTAATGGCAATATGCAGTATGTATATATTTTCGGCGCTGTTGCTTTATTTATACTGGCTATTGCCTGTATAAATTTCATGAATCTTTCCACTGCACGTTCTGCTTCAAGAGCAAAAGAAGTGGGTATTCGTAAAGTATTAGGTACAGAAAAAAAATCATTGATTCAACAGTTTCTTGCTGAATCTACACTCACCAGTTTTATGGCATTAATAGTAGCTGTTGCTGGTACATGGCTGGCATTAAACTGGTTTAATAACCTTACAGGCAAAGAATTTCACATTACCGATTTGTTACGACCCGGTTTCCTGCTGTTTTTGTTATTGATGCCCATAGCAGTAGGACTGTTGGCAGGAAGTTACCCTGCATTTTATCTTTCATCCTTCAAACCAATCACTGTATTAAAAGGAAAGATCAATACAGGTTTTGCAAAAAGTAACCTACGCAGCACACTGGTGGTGTTCCAGTTTTTTACATCTATTGTTTTGATCACTGGTACGATTATTATTTATAAACAACTGAATTATATTCAAACAACAAAGATTGGGTTCAATAAGGAGCAGGTGTTGATAATCGATATCCCTTCAATGAGCCAGTCAACAGCAGAATCATTTAAAACAGAAGTTGCAAAAATCAGTGCAGTGAAGTCTGCTTCTTTTGCTGGCTTTTTACCGGTTAGTAATTCATCCCGCAACGATAATACATGGTCTACAGAAGCTGTTATGACAGAGAAGAACGGGTTTAATATGCAGAACTGGCGAATAGATTATGATTATATCCCAACGCTTGGAATGGAAATAATTAAGGGACGTAATTTCTCTCCTCAATATGGAAGCGATTCAACGGCTTTGATCATTAATGAAACCACCGCTGCGTTAATTGGCCCGGGTGATCCCGTTGGAAAAAAACTATATACATCTACCGGACAAAATCCAATTGTTTATACAGTAATAGGTGTGGTGAAAAATTTTAATTACGAGTCGCTGCGTAAAAACGTTTCACCACTTTGTTTCAGGCTTGGTAACAACAGGTGGGCTACTGCACTACGTGTTGAAACAAAGGATATGAAGAACTTACTTGCACAAGTAGAGACAAAGTTCAAAACCATGGCGCCTGGCATGCCATTTAGTTATAATTTTTTAGATGAGTCGTTCGGCAGAATGTACCGTGATGAACAGCGTGTGGGTAAAGTAGCTTTTTCGTTTTCGTTACTGGCAATTATCATTGCCTGTTTGGGATTATTTGGTTTGGCAACCTATATGGCCGAACAACGTACAAAAGAGATCGGCATCCGCAAAGTATTGGGTGCATCTGTTTCAACCATCGTTCAAATGTTAAGTAAAGATTTTATTAAACTTGTTTTGATTGCATGTGTATTTGCAATTCCACTTGCATGGTGGGTAATGAATGAGTGGTTGAAAGATTTTGCATTCCGCATTAACATTGCCTGGTGGATTTTTGTTGCGGCAGCATTGGCAGCATTATTAATTGCATTGCTTACAGTAAGTTTCCAGGCAATTAAAGCGGCACTTGCAAACCCGGTTAAATCATTAAGAACAGAATAACCAAACGCTTCAGTTCTTTATATATAAACATAACCTTATCATTTATTCATCTGAATAATAGCAGAACCATGCTGAAAAATTATTTCAAAATTGCCTGGCGTAACCTCGTTAGAAACAAAGGATACAGCGCCATTAATATTGGCGGGCTTGCAGTAGGAATGGCAGTAGCCATGTTAATAGCACTTTGGATCTTTGATGAATTAACATACGATAAATGGCATAAGAATTACGACCGCATTGCACAGGTGATGCAACATCAAACCTTTAATGGCAATAAAGGAACAGAAAGTTCATTACCCATGCCACTGGTTGCTGAATTGAGAACAAATTATGCCGGCAAGTTCAAATACCTCGCCATGGCTTCGTGGCAGGGTGATCATATTTTATCCGTGGATGAAAAGAAAATAACCATTGAAGGAAACTTTATGGATGTCGACATCACCCGAATCTTAACACTGAAGATGCTGCAGGGAAGTTATGATGCATTAAAAGATCCTCATTCCATTATGCTTTCGGCCTCTACTGCTAAAGCCATCTTTGGCAAAGATGACCCCATGAATAAGGTGATGAAGATTGATAATGAGCTAACCGTAAAAGTATCGGGTATATATGAAGACCTCCCCTACAACACTCAATTCAGGGATTTGCATTTTATTGCTCCATGGGATTTATATGTAAGTTCAAGAGCATGGGTACAACGGGCATTAAAAGAAAATCAATGGGGGAATAATTCATTTCAATTATTTACAGAAATAGCTGACAATACAAATTTTGATGTCATCAATAAAAAAATCCTTCATGCAAAACTGAACAAAGTACCTGCGGACGAAAAAAAGTTTAAAGCAGAAGTTTTCCTATTCCCCATGAAGGACTGGCATTTGAGAAACAATTGGGAAAACGGAATTCAAACTGGCGGCTTTATTCAATACGTATGGATGTTTGGCATTGTTGGCATCTTTGTGTTACTGCTTGCCTGTATCAATTTTATGAATCTAAGTACAGCCCGGTCAGAAAAAAGGGCAAGAGAAGTAGGCATCCGCAAAGCAGTTGGTTCAGATCGTTCACAACTCATCAAACAGTTTTTTGGTGAATCAGTTTTAGTTGCATTCATTTCATTTATCGGCGCAGCCATCTTTGTATTCTTATTACTGCCCTGGTTTAACCAGGTAACAGAGAAAAAGATTTTCTTCCCATTCAGCGAATCATTGTTCTGGCTATTAAGCATTGCTTTTGTTTTATTCACCGGTTTATTAGCTGGCAGTTATCCTGCTTTTTACTTATCCTCTTTTAATCCAGTTAAAGTATTAAAGGGAACTTTTCGTGCAGGCAGGTTTGCATCTGTACCAAGAAAAGTATTGGTGGTATTACAGTTCACAGTTTCAGTTGCATTGATCATTGGCACCATCATGGTAAACCGCCAGGTACAGCATACAAAGAATCGTCCGCTTGGTTATAACAATGAGGGGCTGGTAATGATACCAATGACTACACCTGATTATAGAGGCAAGTATGATTTACTCAGAGATGAGATGAAAAGTGTTGGCGCTATCAGTGAAATGACACAATCATCCAGCCCTTTAACACAGATCTGGAGTAATAACGGTGGTTTTAAATGGCAGGGAATGGATCCAAACCTTGACGCTGAATTTGCAACCATCTGGGTTACGCATGAATATGGGAAAACGGTTGGTTGGGAATTTACCCAAGGCAGGGATTTTTCGAGAGACTTTAAAACAGATACCCTAGCAATAGTGATCAACGAAGCGGCAGTAAAATTCATGAACGTAAAAGACCCGGTGGGTAAAGTTATTGACTGGGATGAAAAAAAATTTGTGATCATTGGCGTAATTAAAGATATGCTCATGCAATCGCCTTACGAACCTGTTCGCCAGGCAGTGTATTTGCTCACCAATAGGAATTTCAGTTTTATTCATGCAAAATTAAATCC
>JANMOR010000282.1:0-4709 GCA_031369435.1 Chitinophagaceae bacterium | reverse complement strand
TTAACAACCTGAACAACCGGGCATTGTTGATTTCCTGCATCGATCTGTTAAAATCTTTGGAACTGATTTCCCGTTCATGATTTAACCAATAGAGATAGTCCATATTAAAAGTGCCCAGCATCGAAAACACCGTACGGTTATAATTACTTGTTGAATTGGCTAATACTCTGAACCCTTTTGATGTAAGCGAATCATCAAAAGAAGTATTATCCGTTTGCAATACTTCTTTTTGATAGGATGTAGATGGGTACGCATCAGGAACGATATAATAAATATCCGGCAGTTGCTTTTTAATGTTATCATTCAAAACAGAAGTCACCAGCTCCGTTTCATCTTGAGTACGATAGTTTTTATTATGTATAATTATTTTTATTGCCTCCACACTGCAAACAAGCAGCAGGAAAAGATTGAGGTATTGTGTTAAACCATCAACGGTTTTTCTTTTCCCGATGTGAACCAGCAAAAGAATATACACTAAAGCCAAAACAGGAAGCAGGAACTTATATGCTGATAAAAAATGAAGAAAGTTTGAATTTTGCAGGCTTATACGCAGGTCACCAAAAAAAAGAAAACCAAATGCAAGGCAAGTGATGACTGCAACTGATTTTTGAAAAGACCGCCAAAAAAAATGTAAGACAAATGATAACACAAACAGAATAAGCGTTACAAGAAGCCAGGCTCCTGATACAGTTGTCAGTTCAAGCAGCCCGGCATACTGATTATATTTAGAAGCAATAAAGAATACAGGCAACAGGAAAACATGTAACGGGAACCTGCTTAAAAATGTTTTCACAGCATGCAGTATATGTACCGGGTTATTACTCATTCATCAAACATATACCTTACTTATCACCCGGGTTCAGTATCACAGGCGTATTACCTTTACCCATAATAATAATTTTTGCATTGGGCGATTTACTTAACTCCAGATTTGCTTTAATGCTTTCATACTGCAGCTGCCTGTCGGTTAAGCTTTCGCTGATGATACGCTGGTAATCGGCAATGCCCTGTGCTTCTACACGTTTACGCTCTGCTTCCTGCTTTTATTTCTGCAATACAAACTGCATTTTTTGTGCATCTTGCTCGGCATTGATCTTTTGTTCTATGGTTGCTTTTACACTGGCAGGTAAGGTTATATTACGGACCAATAAATTTTCCAACAGCAATCCTCTTTTCTTAAAATCTTCTTCAATGTTTTTAAAAATACGTTGCTGAAATTCATCCCTCTTGCTTGAGTACAAAGCAACAGCATCATAATAAACGGCGTTGTCCCTGATACGTGTACGGGTGAGTGGACGAACAATCTTATCTTCAAAATCAACACCTGTTTGTGCAAGCAGCCTTGGTGCTTCGGTGGGTACAATACGGTACAAAACAGAAAGGTCAATTGTTACTTCCAACCCATCAGCCGTTAATACACGAATGGCATCATCACCTGCTTTTTCTCCTTCATCATGTACGCCACTCATGGTATAATTTTTTGTTTTGACATCCATCTTAATGACTTCCACTAAAGGATTAACAAAATTTAAACCGCTTTGCAGAATCCGGCTCTGTACTTTACCAAACAATTTTTGAACACCAACCTGTCCTGCATCAATTTGAACAATACAGGAAGTTAACACACCAATAAGCATAATCACAAATCCGAGTGTGCGGATGAGTTTTGAAAATCTCTGCACCGGGCTATCTGCTTTTGCAACAGCAAAACCAACGGCCACTGCAATTAAACCAAGAATGATAAGGAACATAGTATTTTATTTTAGTAGTTGAATAGTTAATCATTCCATCTGACGCCCTCGTCTGATCGAGAAAAATCATCTCAATATATTCGTCAGACGAGGGCGTCAGACAAAACTTAACTGCTGTGATCTGCTACAATCACCCATTGCCCTTTTATTTTTTTAAACAACAAAGTATAATGTCCATTCGCATCACCAACCTTTTCCCTGGTTAAATGATATTTGCCAATTACATAATAAGCATCAGATGCCAGCTTTGTTACTTTCAGAATCGTAAACTTCAGTTCACCCATAGCATCCATATCAGGATAGTTCTTGCGGTAGTTGGCCAGTGTTTGATCATAACCATAGGTAACACCACTCTTACCAATAAACATGAGCGAATCATTTTTCCAGTAGCCTGTCATGAAACTGTTGAGGTCGCCACAATTCCAAGCCTGTGTTTGTTTTTCAAGAATGGAAAGAATCTGTTGTTCGTCTTTTGATTGTGCAGTGGAATAAGTTGCTGCAAAGAGGAGCGCAAGCAGGAATAACTTTTTCATAAATTGAAATTACAGTAAAACAGAAAGAAATGATAAAAAGAAAGCGGCTCATAGAGCCGCCTGATATGAAATTAACTGTTTCCCCAGTTTTTCTTTTTAAGATAATCAATGCTTTTTTTAATACATTGTTCGGGAGTTACTTTGCAGCTATCCTGTTCAACAAACCCGTATTTAAGTCCGGCAAGTTTACTTTGTGCAAAAGCAGAAGTAAAGTCTACAATACCATCTCCAACGGGCGCAAATTCTTTTTTACCATCGGCAGCAACAGTAAGATCCTTTAAATGAAACATTGAAAAACGGCCGGGATATTTTGCAAACCAATCGACTGGTTTTTGATTGGCATAGGTCATCCAGTAGAGATCCATTTCAAAATCAACCAATGCAGGATCGGTTTGTGAAAGCAGCATTTCAAAATATGTTTTTCCATCGGGCCCTTTTTCAAATTCAAATTCATGATTATGATAAGCCAGTTTCATACCTGCTGCTTTTGTTAACTCGGCAGCTTTTTGAATTTGATCAACCATGCTTTTATAAAATTCAGGCGTTCTGTACTTACTTTCTATATAAGGAACAACCATGTATTTATTTTCCATCGTAACAGCAGCTTCAACAGCACTCTTCCAAACATCCAGTTTTCCTTCATATAAAAAACCGGGTAAATTAAAATGAGCACTTGGTGCTATTAACTTGCTGTCATTGAGTAGTGCTTTAAATTCTTTGGGTGCTTTTCCAAAATAAGTTTTACCATCAAAAGCAAATAATTCAACCTGCGAATAGCCTGCTTTGGAAACATACTGTAAAGTACCACCCAGGTCTTTACCCAGATCATTACGCAATGTATATAAAGCAACACCATATTTCTTTTTACCAGCAGGATCGGCACAGGAGATCAAGGGTAAACCACTTAATGAAACACCTGCGGTTATTGCTGCTGTAGTTTTTAAAAATTCTCGGCGATTGTAAGCCATAATCGTTAAACGTTGCTTACCGTCTGATGCCCTCACCGGACGGATTTGTTAGGAATAATTTTCGTGCATCAGATGAGGGCATCTGTATGCAGAGATGATTGTATTCGTTACTCAGCCCATGCTTTTTCGCCCTTGGCATAAGGATAATTTCCATCGAACTTACCTGGAATTGGTACGTGCCTTAATGTTTCTGTCATTCCGGTTTTGGATGTAAAGAAACCCATCAATGTTAATTGCTTCAACATGGTATAGTAATGACCAGGGGCTCCTTCAAATTCTGTTTGATCCTTCCAAGGCAATCCTTCATTTTTCTTTTTGTGTTCATCACGCAATGGATTATCTGTTTCATCACGTTTTGTGTTAAACTCTTTAGCTTCTTTTTCAAGACTCACCAGTAGTGATTTACGTTGCTCGGCAGTACATTCCATAAACGATTTGCTGTGCATTTTTTCGCAGGCGGTATCGAGTTCACTAATACCTTTCATAAAAGTATCTTGCTGGCGTTGTGTGTAGCAATCTGTTACCATTACTTTCATAAACTCTCCAACCTTTGCAGCTTTTGCACCGGGTGTTGTAGTAGCCGGAATAATTGTTTCGGCAACTTCATCCAGCAAAGAAATGGTAGAAGCAGAAAAAACGGCGTCTGCTTTTGCTCCGGTTTTACAACCGCTCAAAAACAGTTCGCCACCAATAACTGCACCGCCGGTAAGCAATGCGATTTGTTTTAAAAGATCACGACGATTCATATACTAAGTTTACAGGTTCACAATTGGTTTAGAGATTTCCTTTTTTCATTTCTTTTACAGCAAAATCAGCAGCACGTGCTGTTAAAGCCATATAGGTTAAGGAAGGGTTTACACAAGAAGCCGATGTCATACAAGCTCCATCAGTTACAAACACATTCTTTGCATCCCACATTTGGTTGTTACCATTGAGCACCGATGTTTTTGGATCACGACCCATACGAGCCGTTCCCATTTCGTGAATGCCGCGGCCGGGTGTACCATCGCCATCTCTCGCCGTTACATTTTTTACACCGGCGGCTTCCAGCATTTCTTTAGCATCATTGATCATATCAATGCACATCTTCTTTTCATTCTCTTTTAGCTCTACGTCAAAGGACAATACATTCAATCCCCATTTATCTTTTTTCGTTTTATCTAATGTTATTTTGTTTTCGTGGTAAGGAAGAATTTCACCAAAACCGCCCATACCCATTGTCCAACCGCCGGGTTCGCTGATAGCATCTTTAAAATCGCCGCCAATAGTCATTTCAGCAATTTCTCTGCTCCACCCCTGGCGGCTTGCAGCTCCCTGGTAACCAAAACCACGTACATAGTCCCTTTTATCAGCGCCAATATTTCTAAATCGCGGAATATATATTCCATTTGGCCGGCGGCCAAAAAGATACTTGTCCTCATACCCTTCTACTGTACCGCCAGCGCCTACACCCAAAT
>JANMOR010000272.1:0-1506 GCA_031369435.1 Chitinophagaceae bacterium | reverse complement strand
CCTGTGTGGGCATGGTTTGGTTATGATGAACCGAACTACACTTACATGAAAGATGGGAAAAAATTATTATCAGAGATTGCTGCATTAAGTCCTGTGCCTGTTTATGTAAGAGCACACAGTTTGTTGGTAACAGGCAATGGTACACCTGCATTAAAATGGGGAAGCACCAATGCTTACACAGAAGATGCAAACGGCAAGCCCATTTATAACTGGAGAATCATCGATAGTATTTTTGATACGTACATTCAAAGAGGCATGAAACCTTTGGCTCAAATTGGTTTTATGCCCGAAGCATTGTCAACGAATCCTGTTCCTTACAAACATGATTGGAAACCCGGCGATCCCTATTTCAAAATTATTACGGGTTGGGCTTATCCGCCAAAAGATTATAACAAATGGGCCGAGTTGGTTTTTCAATGGGTGAAACACAGTGTGGATCGTTATGGAAAAAAAGAAGTGGAGAGTTGGTATTGGGAATTGTGGAATGAACCCAATGGTTACTGGAAAGGAACACAGGAAGAGTTCTTTAAGTTATACGATTATACAGCCGATGCAGTGAAGAGAGCATTGCCAACTGCAAAGATCGGCGGCATCAACATTGCAGGTACTGCAGGTAAAAATGCACAGCAATGGTTGCATGCTTTTGTAAAACATTGTTTTCAGGATACTAATTATGTAACAAAAAAAATCGGTTCACCTGTTGATGCCATTTTGTTTCATGCAAAAGGTTCACCAAGAGTAGTAGATGGTCATGTGCAGATGAATATGGGCCGGCAGTTACAAGATATAAATGCAGGTTTCAAATTTGTTGCTTCATATCCGCAGTTAAAAAACATTCCTATCATCATTGGTGAATCTGATCCCGAAGGTTGCGCTGCCTGTGGTATGCATACCAATCCGGAGAATGCCTATCGTAACGGAACAATGTTTTCCAGTTACACTGCCGCTTCCTTTGCACGCAAGTATTTATTAGCCGATTCGTTAAAGGTGAATTTTTTGGGTGCTGTATCATGGGCATTTGAATTTGAAGATCAGCCCTGGTTCTATGGGTTTAGAGACTTAGCAACTAACGGTGTTGACAAACCGGTCTTGAATGTGTTCCGCATGTTTGGTATGATGAAAGGGAAACGAGTGTTGGTTCAAGGAAACCAAATGTATGATTTGAAAACAATGGTTGATTCAAGTGTAAGAAGAAAATACAATGATGTTGGCGGACTTGCTGCAAAAGATAAACGTTCGGTAACCGTAATGCTGTGGAATTATCATGATGATGATGTAAAGAATGCTGCTCTTCCGGTTGAAGTAAGCATCAATGGATTAACTGCAACTACTGTAACCGTTACGGAATATCGTATTGATGATGAGCACAGCAATTCTTATGAAGTGTGGAAGATAATGGGGTCACCGCAAAACCCCTCAACTGAGCAAATAAAGTTACTGGAGCAAGCCGGCCAGTTACAGGTGATTAGCAAACCTAAAAAGATGAAAGCTAGTAATAAAATAACC
>JANMOR010000235.1:0-5718 GCA_031369435.1 Chitinophagaceae bacterium | reverse complement strand
CTCCAAAAGGAGTGGAGTCTGCATTAAAAGCCGGTATGAAAACCGTGGTTATAACTACACTTCATGAACCACATGAGTTTGAACAATTCTCCAATGTATTGATGTGTATTAAGGATTATACCCAATTAAAAGTTGCTGATTTAATTACTGGATAAACAGTACAGGCTAATAGTTGAAGCCTATGTTATTTCATGCGTACCGGGATATTGTTAAAATAAAATCCCTGTTTAGATGTTGGGATATAAATTTCTTCCCTGTTCTTCCTGATTAATAAGTTAGCAAATATACTTCCCTGGCTGAGCGTAAATTTCACCCGGTTGGTTGTTTGTTTTAAAACAAAGGTGCCGCTAACCAATACAAAATTTTCATAAACATCATTCGACCATTTGAACGGAAGTTCAGTATAAGCTACCTGTTTATTATTACTAATTTGTTCAATTTCCAGCAGGGGCAATGCATCTTTTTCCGGTTCCATCTTTATCCATAAACTTACATGTACTGTATCGTTGTCTGCATAACCTGTAAAAACAGTGTCGAGTAAAACAGGTTTCTTCATTTTGCTTTGATCAATAAAAGCGGCAGATGACAAAGTTGTGGATGTATCAATATATTTCAGCACAGCATTCGAGTTGGATAAATTGCTCCAATAATGTTGAAACCTGTACAGGTTGCTTTCTTTGTTTCGAAAAGTGGTGATCACAACCTGGTCATTGATTGCAAATGCAGATAGCGGAAGTTTGTACATCGCAATTTCGCCATCTGTGATCAGCAGTTTTGCTTTGCTGATGAGTTGTAATTCTGTTGTTGAAAAATGATCGCCTGATGTAATGAGTAAAAGCGGTTTATCTGTTTTAAGTGAAGTAAGCATTTTCTTTTCAATCAATGAGTCGGATAAAAGTTGAACAGTAGCAATGCTTTGAGACAAGGAGGTTCTTGAAAGCATAACATTCAGCATGGGAATGCCTGTTTGATGGGCTGCTTTCATTGAATAGAATGGTGATGGCCAGTAATCAATCGAAAACTTTTCTGATCCGATATGATAAAAAGGTAAACAAAGAATCGCCTGGAAATCGCCGGGATAATGATTTGCTTTTGCCAGGAGTTGTGCATAGTTCCTGCCATTAAAACGGAGATAGTTTCTTTGTGCAGCATCATCAAGCCGTTGCAAACCTTTCATCCTGTAAAAATCTTCAGCACCCCAAACAGCAGCCAGAAGCAGCATTACAGCTAATAAAAAAACTTTCAGCGATTTCTTTTTTGCAGCTACATACATGCGGCTGAAATAGATAACTGTAAAAACAGCAGCGATATAATAGAAGGGCCATGAAAAACGGCCGAGTCCCCTGAACTGTCGAAGAAAACTGATTCTGTCAACAAGAAATTCCATCTTCCATATAAAAGGAATACCCATTGCAAACAGTAACAACAATATACTGCCTGCAAAATGCAGCATTTCTTTTTTAGTAAAAGGATAAAAGACAGTTGAGTATTTTTTCAGCAAAAGATGATACAACATATTGCAGATAAAAACGATCAAAAACAGGATAGCTGAAATTCCAACATAAGCAAAACCTTCTGCTGTTACAGGATAACCGCCAACCGTTTTCCCAAAAAGATCAGTAGAGTGAGGAAGAAAAACTGTTCTCCAATCTGCAAGGGCTGTAAAAAAGCCCCAGGGTTTTGAGGGTCTGTCTTTCACATGATCTGTTAACCGGATAAAGATTTGTAACAACAGCATACTGGAAATGGGGATCGTCCAATTGATCAGTAATACCTTCCGGTTTTGTTTTTTAAATCCTGTAACCGTTGACAGGAGAGCATATGCAAACAGGAACATACAAACGATCACAGCCAGATAGAAATGCAGTAAACCCATCCATGCAATTGTAAGTATAGAAAGCAGGATCCATTTCAAACTTTTTTTCTCTTCTGCTTTCAGGTATAAATAACAACCAAGCGGAAAGAAAAAAATATAACTCAGCCCAAAATGTGCTTCAATCCTGAAGAGCTGTGGTGAAAGAAAACAAATTAACAGCGCAGCAACAACAGCAACAGTTTTTTTTACAGCAAACTGTTTCAATAAAAGATAAATGGAAGCTGCACCTGCTAAGATGCCTGCAAAAACTGCATAGTTGATCAATGCAACTCCTTTTGTTTTTAAAGCAGGAAAAATTTCACTTAACCATTGCATGGGAACAACAAGCCCTGTTTGTGCATCAGCAAAACTCGTATGCTCACCAAAAGGATAATTCATTCCGTTAAAATGAACGCCACTGTCATTCTGCAAATAATACAGTACAGTAAAATAATTTTTGATGCCATCACCACCAAATGTAAACATGGCAGTATTGCCATGCAGGATCAAATCAGGAAAAGTAATAAGTACGATTGCAGATGCGATCAGCACAGTAAGCCAAAGTCCTTTATCAAAAAAAGATTTCATCCGGTTGGTTACAATTTATTTCTGAAAAAGAAGGATCCTGAAAAAATTTCCTGTTTCCTGTAAAAGTATAGTGAGGGGCATGCTTCTTAAAACAATACCGCTTCTCAGAAATACCGGTACTGGTTTCAGCCGGATACCCTTGCTGTTACTGGCTTTCATCATAAATTCAAGATCATACAGATACCGGTTGATCTTTGTTTGGAGGAATAATTGCTTTCCCGCTTCATTAAAACCTTTTAAACCACATTGTGTATCATCAGTGAGCAGCTTTAATCGTTGACGGATGAAATTGCGAAGCAGCAAGGAAAGATTTTTTCTGAAACCATCAATATGGTTATAGTACTCACTGTTCCTGTTGCCGGCAGCAATATCACAATTGCCGGTTTGTAATTCTTGGTAAACAGCAAGCATACTTTCTGTTGTGTAAGGGAAATCAACATCGGTAACAATATAGTAAAGAGCATTTGTTGCTGCAACTCCTTTTCTTAATGTGAATCCTTTGCCGCTGTTTTTTTTATTTTCAACAACCAAAGTATTGATATAGCTATTGATGATTGAATTGATTTCATCTTTAAAATATTCATTGGTTGATCCGTCATTTACAATCACCAGTTGTACATTCCTTTCCGTTGTAAGCATCAAAAATTCATTTAACTGCAGCAGTAAATGAGCAGCCCATCCTTTGGGTGGATTATAAACAGGAATAATGATGGCTGATTGTGGAAGGGTCATAAACAGGAATTGAATTTATTTTTCAAATTCAATGGTGAAATCATCGATCCATAGATTTTGTTGCCTGCTGTTCCAAACATATGCTTTTACAATTGCATCTTTTGTTTTAATGGATGACAAATCAATTTCAGCTGAAAAGAATCGCCAGCCTCCTTTTTTCTGCAGCAGGGGTGCAAGATCTTTCTGCACAAATTTCAAATGTTCGTTTGTGCCGGGAACAAATACATCCAGCACGAGGTAAACAGGTGCATTGATCTCTGTTGCATTGGCCCAGACTCCTGCTTTCATTTTTTTAACTGGTGCAGAATGAATTTGTGCAAGAGAAAGTGTAAAACCATGACTGTATTCTTTATCAGCAGCAATCCGCTCACTATAGTTTCCACTATGGGCAATTCCTTTTTCCAATGTCATATCCATCCAGCCAAAAGAATGTTCATAATCAAAGTTGAATTGAATTGCAGTAGATTGTTTTTTTCCACATGAAAAGAGTAGGCCCCAACAACAAATAAGAAATAACTGTTTACCAGCTTGCATGGGTTAAAAATAAGGAGATTGATGCAGGATGCCAGAAGAGGAAGCAGAAAGAGGAAAGAAATACAAAAGCCTCCGAAAGGAGGCTTTGTGATCCCGCTGGGACTCGAACCCAGGACCCCAACATTAAAAGTGTCGTGCTCTACCAACTGAGCTACGGAATCATCAAAAACATCTCTGTTTTTTAGGAGTGCAAAAATAGGGTAATTACAATTTGCACCCAACTTTTAAAAAAAATACTTCTTACATTCATTTCAGGAAACAAATCTAAATGCTTTAGGCTGGCGTACTTTTGCAAAACAAACACATGAGAATGGATTTCAATAATAAGGTAGTGGTTATCACAGGAGGCAGTGAGGGTATTGGCAGGGCATTAGTAGATAGTATGTTGAACAAGGGAGCTAAAGTGGCAACATGCGGTCGTAATCATGATAAGCTTTATCAATTGCAAAAAAATTACCCCGGCGCTCCTTTACATGTTGTTGTTGCCGATGTAAGCAACGAAAATGATTGTAAAAAATTTATTGAATCAACCATTGATACATTTGGCAGAATTGATGTGTTGATTAATAACGCTGGTCTGTCCATGCGGGCATTGATAGAAGATTCGGATGTGAATGCGTTTAAACGATTGATGGATGTGAATTTCTGGGGAACGGTTTATTGTACCAAGTTTGCATTGCCATCCATTATAGAAAGAAAAGGAACCATTGTTGGCATTTCATCAATTGTTGGTAACAGGGGCATCCCCGGCCGCAGTGCTTATTCTGCATCCAAGTTTGCCATGCAGGGTTGGCTTGAATCCTTGAGAGTAGAAATGTTTCAGCATGAAGTAAATGTATTATGGGTTTCACCGGGGTTTATTGCAACCAATATCAGAACTTCTGCATTGAATGCTGAAGGCAAGGCGATAGGTGAAACACCTATGGATGAATCCAAACTGATGAGCCCTGAAACCTGTGCCAGCCATATTATACATGCCATTGAAAAGAAAAAACGAACTGTAGTGCTTACTTTCACCGGCAAAGCAACTGTGTTCATGAGTAAGTTTTTCCCGTCAATCACAGATAAATACATTCATAAATTTTTCTTCAGGGAGGGAAAGCTTATTAAATAAAAAGTAAAGAATAAAAGATGCTCACTCAAAAGGAGTGAATGGTTCTGCTGGTTTTACATGTTTAATTCTTTATTTTTAATTTTTCAATCCCATTCATGCCATTACTAACCCTTACATCCGACATAGGCGAAAAAGATTACCTGGCTGGGGCAGTAAAAGGTGCTTTACTAAAACTGGATCCTTCCTTTCAGTTAATTGATATCACTCATCATCTTTCTCCGTTTAATGATCCGCAGGCTGCTTACGTTGTTCGAAATGCAACCAAACAATTTCCGGCAGGCACATTTCATATATTACTCATCAACCTGTTTCAATATAAGCCCGATCATTTGCTGATGGTGCATCATAACAATCAGTATTTCTGTTTGGCCGATAATGGTCTCATCACCATGATCCTTGAAGAAGCACCACAGGAAGTAGTGGCACTTTCGCTTGATCATACAGCAGCAAGAAATACATTGGCCTGCACAGAAGTATTTGGCCGTGCCATTCAGCAAATTGCAGAAGGGAAGAAGTTAGCAGATATTGGCGATGGTTCTATTTCTATCCAGGTACGAAATCCACTCCGCCCCATTACCACCAATCAATACATGGAAGGACAGATCATTTCCATTGATCATTTCGAAAATGTGATCGTCAATATTACGCAGGATGAATTTGAGGCGCAGCGTAAAGGCCGCCGTTTTAAAATTGTGTTTAAAAGAGATGAAGTGATCGATCGTTTCAGTGAAACCTATGCCGATGTAAATGAAGGAGAGAAGCTCGCCATGTTCAATTCAGCAGGATATCTTGAAATTGCCATTAACAAAGGAAACGCTGCCGGATTGTTTGGCTTACACGGTTACTCTGAAAAAAGCAGCAGTCAATACACACAAAGCCGTTTATTCTACCAAAC
>JANMOR010000105.1:0-1506 GCA_031369435.1 Chitinophagaceae bacterium | reverse complement strand
GCGGTAAGTGGCTTTGCCAAATAATATTAAACTCACAATGTCTTTGGGATTACTGTTCACCAAAACGATACCTGCAGTTTCTGCAGCAATATCGCTGCCGCTGCCAACCGCAATGCCAATATCTGCAATGGCCAACGCCGGAGCATCGTTCACTCCATCGCCTGTCATCGCTACAAACTCTCCTTTGCTTTGCAGTTCTTTGATTTTTTCTAATTTCTGATGGGGTAGTACTTCAGCAAAGAAATGATCCATGCCCAAGGTATCACTTACACTTTTTGCAACCTTATTATTATCACCTGTCAATAAAATAGATTTGATCTTATTTTGTTTCAGGGTTTGAATGGCTTCTGCTGATTCAGGACGTATCTCATCCGATAATGCAATATATCCTGCCAATTGATCATTGATAATTATAAACACAACCGTTTCTGTATCGTTGGCTGTGAAACCATCAGGTAAAGCAATGTTTTTTTCTTTTAAATAACCCGGGCTAACCACTAATATCTTTTTGCCTTCAACCATAGCTTCAACTCCTTTGCCCGTAATGGCATTAAAATTTTCTGTTGCCGGAATAGTGATTGAAAGTTCTTTTACTTTCTGCAGAATGCCTGTTGCAATAGGATGTTCTGATTGTTGCTCCAATGCAGATGCCAAACGTATGATCTCATTTTCGTTGAATTCATTTTGAAGTGGAACGATTTTCGATACTTCAAATTTTCCAACGGTCAGTGTTCCTGTTTTATCAAAAACAATGGTGGTTATTTTTCTTGCATTTTCAAATGCTGTTCTGTTTTTTATCAGCAGCCCGTTTTTGGCTGATAAGGCAGTTGATTTTGCAACCACCAATGGAACTGCTAAACCCAATGCATGCGGGCAACAGATAACAATGACTGTTACCATACGTTCCATTGCAAAGGCCAGTGATTGACCTGTTATGTACCAAAATAAAAAAGTAGCAATACCTGAAACAATTGCAATGAGCGTTAACCACTTTGCCGCTTTATCTGCCAGCAACTGTGTTTTAGATTTTGATTTTTGTGCATCATCCACCAGCTTTATTACCTGTGAGAGATAAGAATCTTTTGCTGTATGCGATACAGTAACTTTAATTGAACCATTGCCATTAATAGCACCGGCAATTACTTTATCGCCTTTTATCTTCTGTACAGGTTTGCTTTCGCCTGTGAGCATTGATTCATTCAAATAGCTTTCCCCATCCAATATGATTCCATCGGCTGCCACTTTTTCACCGGGCTTAATGAGTATAACATCATTTGCATTTAAGCTGACTGTTTTTACATCAGTAATTTGTTCGCCTTTTACAAGATGGGCATCATCGGGCATTAACTGTACTAATAGTTCCAGTTCCCTTGATGCACCGGCAACAGATTTCATTTCAATCCAATGCCCCAGCAACATGATTAAAATAAGTGTTGCCAGTTCCCAAAAAAAATCCATGCCTTCCAATCCAAACACGGTGGCTACACTATAGATGTAAGCCACCGA
>JANMOR010000207.1:0-6662 GCA_031369435.1 Chitinophagaceae bacterium | reverse complement strand
AAACTGCAGCAATGGAATCCATCTGCTGCTTGAACTTTGTTGCTTCTGCAGCCGGCACAAACGGATCAGCACTACCATGACAAACAAGAATAGTTGTTTTCAACAGGTTTTTATCAGCCGGTGTACCCACCAGGCTTCCGTGAAAACTTACTACTGCTTTCAACTCAGAACCAAGTCTTGCAGTGTTTAATAAAATACCACCGCCAAAGCAATAACCTACGGCAGCAATATTCGAAGCATCGGTTTGTGCATATGTCTTCATTTTTGCAATAGCTGCTTCAATTCTTGATTTCGCCATTTGCGGATTCTGGTAAAAAGGCATCGCATATTTTCCAGCACTGTCGGGGTTATCGGCTGTTAACCCATTACCATAAATATCTACGGCCATGGCAATATATCCGAGCTTTGCTAATTCTGTTGCACGCATTTTGGAATAATCATTCATGCCCCACCATTCCGGCACTACTAAAACTGCCGGACGAACACCTTCCATATTTTCATCATATACCACAAATCCATTCATGGTTACACTGTCGCCCATGTATGTAATATTATCATATTTGAGTTTTGGTTCTTTGGTTTCCGTTGTTGTTTTTGTTTCATTGTTGCAGGCAGCAAACAAAACCAGCATCAGCGGCAAAACAAACAAGGCAGATAAAATCTTTTTCATAAAATCTTTTTTAAATTTAAACATGGAAGAACTCATAACCACAAAGTGAGTGAAAAGTTGTGAAAGTAAGCAGCGATTATAATACTAATTGATCATTTCCCCGAACATTTGCCAGTGAAAGAGACAGGTATTTTGACCTGATATTCAGCCCCACACCAAACTTTTCCCCAATGCCAGATTTTCAAATCTTCTAATTGGACAATTAGCCCTCCTCCCTTACCTTTGCGGCCGGAATTATAACCCTTTCTTTTAAATACATTTTATATGGCCACTACTGGTAAGGTTAAACAGGTAATTGGTGCCGTTGTTGACGTTCAATTTCACGGTACACTCCCCGAAATTTACAGTGCTCTTGAACTTAAGCGTGCAAACGGAGATATCCTTGTAATGGAAGTGCAGCAGCATCTTGGTGAAGACAGCGTTCGTACCATCGCTATGGACGGAACCGAAGGTTTGGTGCGTGGTATGGAAGTAACTGACACAGGAAAAAATATCACCATGCCTGTAGGTGAATTGATCAACGGTCGCTTGTTTAATGTAACAGGTGATGCTATTGACGGATTACCTCAGGTAAGTAAAGAAGGTGGTCGTGCTATTCACGCCAAGCCGCCAGCGTTTGAACATTTGAGTACTTCAAACGAAATCCTGTTTACAGGAATTAAAGTAATTGATTTGATCGAGCCCTATGTAAAAGGTGGTAAGATTGGTTTGTTTGGTGGTGCCGGTGTGGGTAAAACAGTTTTGATCCAGGAATTGATCAACAATATTGCAAAAGGTTACGGTGGTTTATCAGTGTTTGCAGGAGTAGGTGAGCGTACCCGTGAAGGAAATGATCTGTTGCGTGAAATGATTGAAGCCGGTATCATGAACTATGGCGACAATTTCAAACATAGTATGGAAGAAGGTGGATGGGATTTGAGCAAGGTTGATATGGAAGGTTTGAAAGACAGTAAAGCAACTTTTGTATTTGGACAGATGAACGAACCTCCCGGTGCACGTGCCCGTGTTGCTCTTAGTGGTTTGACCATTGCCGAATATTTCCGTGATGGAGATGGCACGGGAAAAGGAAAAGACATTTTGTTCTTTGTTGATAATATCTTCCGTTTTACACAAGCCGGTTCTGAAGTATCTGCATTGTTAGGCCGTATGCCTTCAGCGGTAGGTTATCAGCCAACTCTTGCAACGGAGATGGGATTGATGCAGGAGCGTATCACTTCAACACGTAATGGTTCAATTACATCTGTGCAGGCAGTATATGTACCTGCGGATGATTTAACTGATCCGGCACCTGCAACAACATTTGCTCACTTGGATGCAACTACTGTATTGGATCGTAAGATCGCTGATCTTGGAATCTACCCTGCGGTAAGTCCGTTGGAATCTACTTCACGTATCTTAACTCCGGCAATAGTTGGTGATTCGCATTATGCAACAGCCAACAAAGTAAAACTCATTCTTCAGCGTTATAAAGAATTACAGGATATCATTGCCATCCTTGGTATGGATGAATTGAGCGAAGAAGATAAAATGACAGTTTACCGTGCAAGAAAAGTACAGCGTTTCCTTTCTCAGCCATTCCATGTGGCCGAAGCTTTTACTGGTTTGAAAGGTGTGTTTGTAAGTATTGAAGACACGATCCGTGGTTTCAATATGATCATGGACGGCGAAGTGGATGAATATCCTGAAGCATCCTTCAACCTGGTTGGTACCATTGAAGATGCCATCGAAAAAGGAAAGAAGTTAATGGCAGCAGCGAAAGGATAAAACAATTTGAAAATTTGAAGATGGGTTAATTTGAAAATGCTCATCCATCATCAAATTTCCAAATCATCAAATTTTCAAATTATGAATCTTGAAATTTTAACTCCACTCGGAAAAACATATAGCGGCGAAGTAATTGGTGTACAGTTACCCGGTATTGCCGGTAGCTTTGAAGTATTGGATAACCATGCTCCATTAGTAAGTGCTTTAAAAGCCGGGCAATTAAAAATACTGGTTGAAAAGAACCGCAATGAGCTTTATAAAATACAGGGCGGTTTTGTAGAAGTGCTGAATAATAAAGTGACTGTGCTTGTTGAAGGAAGTGAAGCTATTTAAAAACCAAAAAGTAAATAAATGATAGTCCCGTTAAATTTTAGCGGGACTTTTTTTTGCTGAAAAAATTACCAAAGCTGATTTGGAAGAAATGCGGTTTAAAGGAATGAGGAAGCACTGTCTCCTCTCTTTTGGAGAGGAGATAAGAGAGGTGAGGTACCTCAAAATGGTATTGCATTTCATAAAAGGATAAAGTAACTTATTACTTCAAACTTTATCATCATGAAATCAAAAGCACTATCTCCGCTCATGCAGAGTTATCTGCAAATCATCCAAAAAGCCGCAGCCAGCAATGATGGCGAACGTTGTATGATTGCTCCTCATCCCGATCTGAAAGAAAAACTCAAAAAAGAATTTAAAAAACTAAAGAAAGAATTGGGCTCATTTGCTTTGGGAAATTTACTCAAACCCGAAGGCAAAACACGGCTCGGTATGAATGATGGCATGTTGCAACCGGGCAATGTATTTCCATTGGGCACATCAGCTTCAATAGTAAGAAGTTTGTCGGCAGCAAAAACACCACCACAGGGAACCTTGAGGGTAATTGTTGTATTGGTAGATTTTTCTGACAAGACATTCACCAAATCAAAAAAACATTTCCAGGATTTATTTTTTTCTGAAGGAATTATACCAACGGGTAGTGTAAAAGAATATTATAAAGAAGTTACCAATGGAATAGTAAATATCGCCGGTGAAGTAGTGGGTCCTTATCGTATGCCACGCACATTAAGAACATATGCAGGTAATGGTGCAGGCACAGATAATGGATTGCCTAATGCAAGAACCATGTGCATGGATGCAGCAAAAGCAGCTAATGCTTTTGTGAACTTTTCTTTGTATGATAATGACAATGACGGATATGTTGATGCATTTGTTGTGATTCATGCCGGACGTGGTGCAGAAGAAACAGGAAATAATTATGATATCTGGAGTCACAAGTGGGTGTTCCCTTCTGTTTACAATGCTGATGGTACACATTTATATGCGTACCTGACTGTTCCCGAAGATTGCAAGCTTGGCGTATGTGCACATGAGCTCGGGCATTTGTTATTTGGTTTCCCTGATCTGTACGATGATGATTACACGAGTGAAGGTATTGGCGACTGGTGTTTGATGGCCGGAGGCAGTTGGAACAACGGTGGTTTAACACCTGCCCATCCTTGTGCATGGTGCAAAGTAGATCAGAACTGGGTGAGCAGTATCAACCTCAGCAGCAATAAAAAAGCAGTGCAGTTAGATGATGTAAAAAATTCAAAAACGGTTTATCGGTTATGGAAAGATGGCGGTCCGGGTAATGAATATTTTTTACTGGAGCACCGCATGAAAAAAAATTACGACAAGTATCTTCCCGGTGAAGGACTGCTTATCTATCATATTGATGATGCCATGAGCAGCAATGCCAATGAAATGCATTACAAAGTGGCATTGGTGCAATCGGATAATAAAAAACACCTGGAAGCCGGAACCAACCAGGGCGATACAGCCGATGCATGGCCCGGCAGTTTATATAAAAGAACATTCAGCAATACATCAAAGCCTAATTCAAAATCATATGGCGGCTTGCCAACAACAGTTGCAGCAAGGAATATTAAACTCAGTGCAGGAAAGATCACGGCAGACCTTTACGTTAAAACCGGTATAGCAACTGCACCTAAGAAAAAGAAAGCGGCGAGAAGGAGATAATGGCTTCTGTTTAAAAATGGATGAACTATTTTGCAAGTGTGTAAACAGGTATGCCATACTTTTTATTATCTTTTAAAATTCATTAAACTGCTGATAAGTATGGCATACCTTAACGGATTTAATCTTCATTTTTAAAAAGAATCATGGTACAAATGGCTCCCAACAAATCAGGTGTTTCAGCAATTGTGCTGGCTATGGAAACCTATGCTGCACAAGCTGATTTTTACATTCTTGATGTAGAAATAACATCTGCTAAAAAAGCAACAGGGCAACATCAAATGCCCGGAGCTGAAAAAAATGATCAACTGAAAGCCATTGTATCAAAATCAATTGCTGATGAACTGAAGCTTGCAGCAGGCAGTAAAATTGAATGCGAGCTGAAAAAGGTTTCGGTCAATCTGTGGAGGGTTGGATCAATTAAAATAAAGACTGATGCTGTAAAACATAAAAAGAAATAAAGAATTATGTAAAATATTTCTCTAATGTTAACCTCTGGTTTTTTTCCGTCATATACTTATCTTCACTTTTTTTAGAAGCCAAAACAGATCATCAATGAAACGCATCATCAGCGGCATACAACAGGTTGGGATAGGAGTAACAAACGCTGACCAGGCTTTTAAATGGTACAGTAAAATATTCGGAACAGATGTAGTGGTATTTAAAGATGCTGCAAGAGCTGAACTGATGAAACGTTATACAGGCGGTGAAGGCCATGAGCGTTATGCTATTCTTGCACTGAATATGCAGAGCGGTGGTGGGTTTGAAATCTGGCAATATACCAGCCGTGTTTCACAACCCGCAGCTTTCGAAATACAATTGGGCGATCTTGGAACTTTTATCGTAAAGATCAAAAGCAAAAATGTAGCAGCAACATATGAGTTGTATAAAAAGGAAGGCGTCAACCTTTTATCAGAGCCTGTCAAAAATCCGGGGGGCATCGAATCTTTCTTTATGAAAGATCCTTATGGAAATATTTTTGAAGTAATGGAAGATGATTACTGGTTTGCAGATACCGCTCGCTTAACTGGTGCTGTTTGCGGTGTAACCATCGGTGTGTCATCGCTTGAAAAGGCGATTCCTTTTTATGAAAAAGTATTGGGTTATGATAAACAGCTTTTTTTAAGTGAAGGTGAATATCCTGAGTTTAAAAATATACCGGGAGGTATGCAAAAATTTAAACGTGTAATGCTGGGGCATACCAGAAAACAGGAAGGTGCTTTTTCAAAACTGTTGGGTCCATCTTTTGTTGAATTGATAGAAGTAACAACCAGAACACCAAAGAAAATTTTTGAAAACCGTTACTGGGGCGATCAGGGATTCATTCATGTTTGTTTTGATATCAATGGTTACGAAGAGCATGAACGAATCTGTAATGAAAATGGTTTTCCCTTTACTGTTGACAGTGCTAACAGTTTCGATATGGGTGAAGCCGCAGGTCATTTTTCTTATAATGAAGATCCCGATGGAACATTGATTGAATATGTAGAAACACATAGGGTTCCTATCTTCAAAAAAATTGGTTGGTATCTAAATTTAAAAAACCGGAAGCCCGAAAAACCTTTACCCAACTGGATGGTTAAGAGCCTTAGCTTTTCAAGAGTGAAATAAAAGAGTAGATTAGTTTAATTGCGGATCAATTGGATAATTGATGAGTTGTTTGTAGTCGCCGCCCATTGATTTTACTGCTTCTTTCCAGATATTATCTGTCTGTTCATTAAAAACCAGGTTTCGGGTAGCAGTTACCGTAAGCCAGCTTTTTTCTTTTACTTCATCAGTTAATTGTCCGCCACTCCATCCACTGTATCCAAGGTAGAAGCGGATCTTTGATAAGTCAAGTGCATCTTTTTTGAGTAGTGCCATCACCAGTTCAAAGTCACCGCCCCAGTAAATGTCATTGGTAATCTCCTGGCCACCGGGAATTTCATCAGGTAGCTGATGTATAAAATGCAGCGTATCCATTTGCACAGGGCCACCGTAATAAACAGGTATTGTATAACCCTCCAGTTCAGTAATGAGTTGATCAAGTGTTTGTTTAACTGTACGGTTCAAGACCAATCCAAAACTTCCTTCTTCTTTATGCTCACACAAAAGCACAACTGTTCGTTGAAAGTTGGGATCTTTTAAAAAAGGATCTGATACCAATAAAACACCTGCCAGCGGTTCAATCATAGATTTAATTTACACAGTAATTTTCAATTTTTTAGTGAATCTTTTC
>JANMOR010000133.1:0-4684 GCA_031369435.1 Chitinophagaceae bacterium | reverse complement strand
AACAGGCAATTAGCCGGACAGCCGCTTCGTCGTTTGTTTGAATTATTAAAAGAACGCATTGTTGTAAGCCGGATGTTTCATCAAAATGCAATCATTACACCTACACCTGATCTTGTATTAGAAATGAATGATGTGTTGCTTGTTGTTGCTTCAGCAAAAGAAATGGAACGGTTGAAATTATTAATCGGGCCCGAAAGCTCCATGAATTTAATAACGGCGCAAAACAGCGATTTAATTTCAAGACAGATTGTTGTTACAAAAAAATCTGTTACACATAAACGATTGGGCGATATTCCGGAACTGCATCAACATGATTTTACACTTACACGTATTACAAGGGCAGATATAGAAATGGTGTTGCATGGAGATATTTTTTTACAATTGGGCGACCTGGTAAAAGTTGTTGGCACCAAAGAAGGTGTACAATTGGTAACTGATGCGTTGGGAAATTCCTTAAAAAAACTGGAAAGTCCCGACCTGGCGCCTATTTTTATTGGTATTGTGTTAGGTGTGGTATTAGGGAGCATCCCGTTTCATATTCCCAACATTCCCATTGCCGTTAAAATAGGAATGGCTGGCGGGCCATTGATTGCAGCTTTGTTTTTAAGCAGGTTTGGAAATCTCTTTTATCTGAATAATTATACAACCAACAGCGCCAATCTAATGATCAGGGAACTGGGTATCAGTTTATTTTTGGCAAGTGTTGGATTAAGCAGCGGTAAAAATTTATCGCTTGCATTTAATGATGGCAGCGGATGGACCTGGATGGCGATGGGTATTGTTGTTACCATGCTGCCTTTACTCATCATTGGATTTGTTGCTTACAAATATTTCCGCAAAACATATTTTGAAGTATGTGGTTTATTGGCAGGAGCATCTACCGACCCTCCTGCATTGGCATTTGCATCTAAAATGGCGGGCAGTCATATTCCTTCACTTACTTATGCAACAGTGTATCCGCTAACAATGATTCTGCGGATTGTTGCTGCACAATTACTCATTTTGTTTTTCAGTTAATTGAAACTGTATGAATGAAGAAGCATAGAGATAACTTATGCTCCTCTTTGTGCACCACCCACATGCTTACCAGCATTGCTCGATGTTTTGGTATTGGCCTTGGTTCCGCCTTTGGGCGCCATAAATGCACTCTTATTTGTTGGAAGTGAATTCTTCTTTTTATCTTTTTTATTCTTACCCGTGTTAAACAATGACATAAACTAAAAATTTATCAATTAAAAAATGATTGTTCTTTCTTACAACAGGAAACGAAGTTAATCCTTTTCTTATTGTTGAGTTTTTGGGGCTTCGGTTTTCCTTTTTGTTTAAAACAAATATCACACAGAGATGAATACAACCTTCCTTTCTCCGTGAACTCTGTGCCTCTGTGTACCAGCACTTTCCTTTGCGTCTTCGTGTCTTTGCGGTTGCCATTTTCTTCTTTGTATCTTCGCCCACATGATTAAAGTTGGAGATTATAACCGTTTGCAGGTATTACGCTTAACACAAACAGGCGCTTTTTTAAACGATGAAAAAGAAGGGTTGCTGCTGCCCATCCGTTTTGTACCTGCTGATACAAAAGTGGATGATGAACTGGATGTATTTGTGTACCATGATTCAGAAGGGAGGCTTATTGCCACCACCCTTCATCCCAAGGCAGTTGTTGGTGATATTGCTTTTATGAAAGTAGTGAGCACTACTGCACATGGTGCCTTTTTAGATTGGGGGTTGATGAAAGATTTATTTGTGCCCAACAGCAAACAAACTTCTTCCATGCGTCTCGGCGGCGAATATTTAGTGAAATTATATATTGATGAACAAACAGGTCGTGTTGCTGCAACTGAATATATTGAAGAGGGTCTCAGCAATGAAGAACTCACAGTAAAGGAACTGGAAGTAGTGGAACTGTTGATCTTCCGTGAAACCGAATTAGGTTATGCTGTTGTCATCAACAACAAGCATCTCGGACTTTTATATTTTAATGAAGTGTATCAGAACATTGCCATCGGCGATAAAGTGGAAGGCTTTATCAAAACCATCCGGCCCGATAACAAAATTGATGTAGCACTTGGTAAACCCGGTTACCAGAAAGTAGAAGACGAAGCCGATAAGATCATGCGATTGCTCAAAGCAAAGAATGGTTACCTGCCTTATCATGATAAATCAGCACCTGAAGAAATTTATGATGTATTTGGTATGAGCAAAAAAGTATTTAAGATGACGGTGGGTAAACTCTACAAAGAAAAAAAGATTGAACTCACCAAAACGGGTATGAAGTTGATTGAAAGCTGAACCAACTTCCTTCTTTTTAACCTCAAATAAAGTAAATTTGAGAAAGATTCATCAAATATGACAACAGCAGCCATCCGTAAAAAACTCATGACCTATATCGCTGATGCCGACGATAAAAAAGTGAAGGGTCTTTATATGCTGGTGGAAGATGAAATCAGCAATAAAGAAACATTTCAGCTTTCTGCGAAAGATCTCAAAATATTGGAGCAAGACCGGGTAAAACACCTGAAAGGAAAAAGTAAGTCCTACAATTGGGAAGAGGCGAAGCAAATCATCAGAGGTCAAAAAAAGTTTTAAATGTATTCTCTACTGCTTAAATCCCGGGCTATCCTTATGACCAAAAAGGCCTATGATTGGTACGAAGAACAAAAGCAAGGTTTAGGCGAAGCTTTTTTAAAAGAGTTGGATACCTGTTACCGTCAACTTGAAACCCATCCCCAACATTACGGAAAAATAAAAAAGAACTTTCGACAGGTTGCAGTAAAACGATTCCCTTTTGTTGTTGTATATGAAATTATAAAACAGGAAGTAGTTGTTTTTGCTGTATTCCATACAAAGCGAAATTCAAGACATAAAACAAAAGACTGATGTTGGCCAACGTTGAACAAAGGAGTCTTTGTTCTTTTTTCCCAACTACTTTTTAATTAGATGAACCATCACTGTCCTTTATACGTAATTAATTGTATGATCCGGTTATTAATTACTTGTCTTCTTGTTGCATTGCTGCTGGCCTGTGTAAAAAAACAGTCCCCTGTTAATTATACACCCACCAACCCAATTACAAACGGGGGCACACAAAAAACTTTTCTTGCATTGGGTGATTCTTATACCATTGGCCAGGGCGTAACCGCAGCCGAACGATTCCCTCATCAAACAGTGGCCTGGTTACAACAGAACGGCATCAGCATAACAACACCAACTTATATTGCCACTACAGGTTGGACAACAGGCAGTCTGCAATATGCCATCGAAACAAATAAACCTTCAACTCATGATGTGGTAACCTTGCTCATTGGTGTTAATGATCAGTACCAATCGCATGATACCACGAATTACCGTTTTCGTTTTACACAACTGTTGGAAAAAGCCATTCAGCTCGCCAACGGGAAAAAACAAAATGTATTTGTACTCTCTATTCCCGATTACAGCGTAACTCCTTTTGCAAATGGTGCTGATACTGCCCGTATCCGTTTGGAAATTGATTGGTTCAATGCCATCAATAAAAATGTAACGTCTTCTTATTCTATTGCTTACTTAGATATTACTCCTTCCACCCGTGAAGGCCGTTACGACCGATCACTCATTGCAGCCGATGGACTGCACCCCTCCGGTCTGGAATATAAAAAATGGGCTGATCGATTGGGTGCCTTGATGCTGGGTGTGTTGAAATAATTGAATCCTGTTTGCTGTGTTATTAGTTCTGCTCAACCATCTATGAACTATATAAGTCTCCCCTTTTTTTATGTAACAATAACCGCACAAAAGAAAACTACCTTTCTCAACACATCTTTCAATCAGCAACATGAACAAATTCAAACAACTCAGTTTACTTCTTGCTTTTATTCTTGTATTAGCATCCTGCACAGGTAACTTAACCGTTAATCAACTTCTCGCTAATAAAGAAACAAGAGCAGCCATCATGGACACAATTGCACATAATGATAAACTATCAAGAGAAATGATGACGGCCATGATGAACAATAACGACAGCATGCACCAGCACATTGGTGCCATGATGGAAATGATGAGAGAGAACCCCGGTATGATGCAAACCATGATGAGCAATATGATGGAAGCTTCGAAGGGCGACAGCAACATGATGATGCACTTGTATGAAAACATGATGGCCGATAAAGAAATGATGGAGCGGATGCACAGACGAATGACCACAAAAAAAGATACAGCCAATATGCCTGTGATGAAGCATTAATAAATCTACCAAGGCAGCCGAATTTCAAAAACAACTTGAAACGGCGAATAGTCTCCGCCGCCCCTGACTCTTAGTTTTGTACTTTCACGAACCCAGCTTTTTACAGCTCTTCCCGCAGCTCATTATAATTAACTTGCAGTCATTAAAGTAATTCAGCAGTCCTGTTCGTCTTAAACTAAATCATGGCCAGAGCAACACATCAACGGGGAAGTTCAAAAAATGAAGGATCGGGTAAAGCAAAAATTTCAAAAGAAAGTCTGCGGGAAGCACTCATCCTGTTTACGTATTTAAAACCTTATCGCAGCAAATTCATCTGGGGTTTGGTGTTTATTGCAGTCTCTGCATTTACCACCAGCCTCTTTCCTTTCTTATTAGGAAAAATGATCGATGCTGCTTCTCCCGGCGCCGGTCTTCCCGGTATGAGCGGTGTTACTCAATTCGATTTTGGATTGAAAAATATTCAAC
>JANMOR010000119.1:0-5127 GCA_031369435.1 Chitinophagaceae bacterium | reverse complement strand
ATTGTATTTAAAGATGGCGTAGCCTGCAGCAGCTCCTAATAAGAACGTGCTGACTTGTTTAATGTTGAACATGGTTATTTTTTTAATGATGAAATCAAGTTTTAATCCAAAAATGGGCATATGCCAATAATGCAGTCGGTTTCGATAAATGCAATTGTGATATCATGATTAAAAAGCGTTTCAGCTATGATGTAAAACCGTTGTTATCCTGTTATTCATCAGCCAATAATGAAAATTACAATAATCTCTTATTTTCTTATAAAAAAATGCCTTTTTGTTGACGTAGAAAATTTTTTCATAGCTTGAACCCGACTAACTTTGCAACGCTATGACAAGAATACAGGAAGTACTTAACGATGTAGTGATCAAGTTTGCCGGCGATAGTGGTGATGGAATGCAATTGACCGGCAGCCAGTTTACAAACAATACCGCCTTGATGGGAATTGACCTTGCTACCTTCCCCGATTTTCCCGCTGAGATCCGTGCTCCACAGGGAACATTAGCAGGGGTGAGTGGATACCAGCTTCGTTTCAGCAGCGACAGTGTGTTTACCCCCGGGGATGCATGCGATGTGTTGGTTGCCATGAATGCGGCGGCATTAAAGGCAAATCTTACAGCACTGAAAAAAGGAGGAAAAATCATAGCCAATACAGATGGCTTTGATGCAAAGAATCTCAGGCTTGCCAATTATCCCGATGGAGAAAATCCATTGGAAAATGAGAGCCTCAGCAATTATGAGCTGATCAAGATGGATGTTACAAAAATGACCAGGGAAGCATTGAGCGACATGACCATGGGTATGAAAGAAAAAGACCGGGCAAAAAATATGTTTGTACTTGGCTTTTTGTATTGGATGTATAGCCGGGATATGGATAATACCATCGACTTCATAAAAGAAAAATTTGGTAAGAAGCCCGATATCATGGAAAGTAATATCCGTGTATTAAAGGCGGGCTATAATTATGGCGATACAACCGAAACATTTACCACCACCTATAAAGTTGAAAAGGCTAAGATGGAGCCTGGTATGTATCGTTCCATCATGGGAAACCAGGCGGTAAGTTATGGTTTAATAGCGGCCAGCCAGAAAAGCGGATTGCCTTTGTTTCTCGGTTCTTATCCTATTACTCCTGCCAGCGATATTTTACATGAATTGGCAAGACATAAAGCATTTGCTGTAAAAACCTTCCAGGCCGAAGATGAAATTGCCGCCATTACTTCTGCCATTGGTGCTGCTTACGGAGGATCATTTGGTGTTACCACCAGCAGCGGACCGGGTATTGCTTTGAAAGGTGAAGCAATGGGTTTAGCAGTGATGCTTGAAATTCCTTTGATGATTATTAATATACAACGTGGCGGTCCATCAACTGGCTTACCTACCAAAACTGAACAGAGTGATCTGATGCAGGCCTATTACGGAAGAAACGGTGAATGCCCGATGCCCATCATTTCAGCATCAACACCTGCTGATTGTTTTGATGCGGTATATGAAGCATTTAGAATTGCAGTACAACATATGACACCCGTTATGTTTTTAAGTGATGGTTATATTGCTAACGGTGCCGAACCATGGAAATATCCGCAAAGCGCCGACTTACCTGAAATAAAAGTTTCTTTCAAACTCGGGCTGGATGAAGATGAACTAAAATTGCAGCCTTACAAACGTGATGAAAAATTGGTGCGTCCATGGGCCATTCCCGGCACACCCGGATTAGAACATCGTATTGGTGGTTTGGAAAAAGAAGATATTACCGGCAATATCAGTTACGATGCTGAGAACCATGAACACATGGTTAAGACAAGACAGGCCAAGGTTGATATGATTGCTGATTATATTCCATTGCAGAAATTAGACAGTGGTCCCGCAAACGGAAAAGTATTGGTACTTGGATGGGGCAGTACCTATGGTGCTATTAAAAGTGCCTGTGCTGAATTGCAGGCGAAAGGTAAATCAGTTGCACATGCACATCTTCGTTATATACGTCCTTTTCCAAAGAACCTTGGAGAAATTCTGAAGAGTTATGAAACTGTGTTGATACCAGAAATTAATAACGGTCAATTGATCCGCATCATTCGTGATCTTTATTTTGTTGATGCAAAAGGATACAATAAGATCAAAGGTGTACCTATTACAAAAGGAGAGTTGATTGAGGAGTTAGGGAAATATTTGTAAAATAATTTTAATCGATAAAAAAATCCATTAGCACTAACTGATGGATTTTTATTTTATACGGATACTTTGCTGAAAATATTTACACACTTCCTGTAGCCCACATTCCCTGCATTTGGGATTACGGGCAACACAAGTATAACGCCCATGCAGGATCAACCAATGATGTGCTTTATGAATGAGCTCTGTTGGAAAATGTTTGATCAATTCTTTTTCAACTGCTAATGGAGTAGTAGCTGTTGGTTTAACCAACCCTATCCGTTTACTTACACGAAACACATGCGTATCAACTGCCATGTTGGGTTGTGCATCAACAACCGATGTAATAACGTTGGCTGTTTTTCTTCCCACTCCCGGCAATGTTATGAGTTCATCAACCGATAAAGGAACTTCTCCTCCAAACTCATTCATGAGTTTTTGCGCCATACCAATTAAATGTTTGGTTTTATTGTTTGGATAAGAAATGCTTTTGATAAGAGGAAACAAATCTTCAACGGTTGTTTTGCTCAAAGATTCTGCTGTGGGAAATTTTTCAAAGATGGCGGGAGTGGTGAGATTGACTCTTTTGTCGGTGCATTGTGCACTGAGGATAACCGAAACTAATAGTTGATAGGGGCTGTCATAGATCAACTCCGTTTCTGCATTGGGAGCATGTTCTGTAAAATAATCAATTACGGCCTGGTAACGTTCTTTGGTTGTCACTCTTTAAGTTGAATGACGGCGAAATTAGTGAAAGAATAGTTGTGCGGATTAATGCTTTTCAGCCACTTCTTTATTGGCATACCTGAGCACTTTCAAAACAGATTCCGTTCGGGGTGAAAAAGTAAATTTAGTAAGCCTGTGGGCGGCTTTTTTGATCACCTCAAATTTCTCCCGAAGTGTCCAGTCCTGCGCCATAGCTTTTTCTATCGCTGCTGATTCTTCCGGGGTTGTTTCTTTGTAGAGATATTGTAACAAGTCTTCTGGTGTAAAATTATGTGACATAAGCAATCCTTTTAGTTGATAATGGGGCTTTTCAGAGGATGCTTTGTTTTAAAACGTTGTTTAAAGACTTGTATTGTACAGAGGAGGGATTTTTATTCGGTAAAAAGGAAAATATCTTCATTATCCTTCTTCATATAATACTTCTCACGGGCAATCCGTTCGTAGGCTGAGGGGTCTGTTTTCCGCTTTTCCAGCTCCGTTTTAGCAGCTTCAATTTTCTGGTTAAAATAGGAGGTGTTTGTTGATAATTCGCTCAGTTTTTTATACCGGCTGATCTGGGTTATGAAATCATTCCGATCGATAAATAACATCCATACTGCAAAACCAATAATGGTGAGTACATATTTGTTCTTGAGGAAAGCAGGGATATGAGTTAGTAATTTCAAAAGAAAAGTTTGTAGTTTATAGTTTGTGGTTTGTAACTCTTAAAATAGAACTACAAACCACAAACAGAATAAATGTCTTACTTCCCAAATTTAATTCTTCCTTTTGGATAAATAGCATTCTCACCCAGCATTTCTTCAATACGGATGAGCTGATTATATTTTGCCATACGATCAGTACGTGAAGCAGAACCCGTTTTAATTTGTCCGCAGTTTAATGCAACAGCTAAATCGGCAATAGTGGTATCTTCTGTTTCACCACTTCTGTGACTCATGATAGAAGTAAAACCGGCGTTCTGTGCCATCTGAACTGCATTGATTGTTTCAGTAACAGTTCCTATCTGGTTTACTTTTACAAGAATGCTGTTGGCTATTCCTTTATCAATACCATCTTTCAAACGCTTTACATTTGTTACAAACAAATCATCACCCACCAACTGGCACCTGCTGCCAACTGATTCAGTTAATTTTTTCCAGCCATTCCAATCATCTTCTGCCATTCCATCTTCAATGGAAACGATGGGATATTTATTAACCCACTCCGTCCAGTATGCAACCATTTCATCACTGCTGATGACTTTGCCGGGATTACTTTTATAAAATTTATACGTGTTGGTTGCTTCATCATACATTTCACTTGCAGCTGCATCCATGGCAATGCCAATTTGTTCACCTGCTTTGTAACCTGCAGCGGTAATGGCTTCCAGCACTGTTTCAATCGCTTCTTCATTACTTTTTATTTCAGGAGCAAAACCACCTTCATCACCAACATTCGTACTGTATCCTTTTTTCTTTAATACAGATTTCAGTGTATGAAAAATTTCAACACCCCAACGTAAGCCTTCACTGAATGAAGATGCGCCAACCGGGATGATCATGAATTCCTGGAAATCAATTTTATTATCAGCATGTGCACCACCATTCATAATATTCATCAACGGCATGGGCAATACGGTACTGTTTACACCCCCGAGATAACGGAATAATGGCAATCCACTTTCTTCTGCAGCGGCTTTTGCAACCGCCATACTTACAGCTAATGTTGCATTGGCACCGAGGTTGGCTTTGTTTTCAGAACCATCAATTTTAATCAACAGGGCATCAATATATGCCTGGCGTGTAACATCAATTCCAATCAACTGATCAGCTATTACATCATTTACATTTTGAACGGCTTTCAATACACCACGACCGAGATATTTACTTTTATCGCCATCACGAAGTTCAACGGCTTCATGTTTACCGGTGCTTGCACCACTTGGTACAGCAGCACGGCCCAAAATGCCATTATCAGTTATTACATCTACTTCAACAGTAGGGTTACCACGGCTGTCGAGAATTTGTCTTGCGTGAATGTCTGCTATGAAACTCATTGTATTCAGTTTGAAGTTAATAGTTTGTACTTGTTGTTAAGCTTGCAGCTTATAGCTAACAGCCTGCAGCTTTCTTTTCGCTGCAAAGAAAAGACATTCAGGGTCAGCAACAAAACACACTTGATGCTGAAATGATTATTTTTAAGTACAACAAACGATTGTATGGATACAGAAATGATCAGTTCTATTGCCATGGGTATTGCACTAAGTGCCTGTT
>JANMOR010000112.1:0-1897 GCA_031369435.1 Chitinophagaceae bacterium | reverse complement strand
TTGTGATTTTTCGTTCACATTCGATGGAACAAGGACTGTTATATTATCAATCACCCACAAACCACTGTCAAAACTGCTGACGGTTATTTCCCGTTTGAGCTGATCGCTTGTATCAAAACTTACATATTCAAAATGGGGAATAGTATCAGGCAACTTCCATTGCACAATTGCATTACGATCAATGGCTTTGAGTTCTAACTTTAATGTAAAAGGTTCACCAATGAACACTTTTTCTTTACTGGATGTAATAACGGGTGTGATCTGTGCAAAAGAGTAAATGCCCGCAAATAAAAAAACAATCAATATAACTATATCCTTTCTGTTCATCTACTCCTGTTGATAAAAAATTTCTGTAACACTTTTACATAATCATTGCCAGCACGCATATGCAACAGATCAGCACCTGCCTTGCGAAACACGTCTTTTACATGATCATTGTGCCGGTGAAAATCTTTTTCATATTCAAACCGCACCAAAGCACTTGAACTGTCGATCCATCTTTGTTCACCTGTTTCAGCGTCTGCAACCTGCAGAAGACCTGCATCAGGAAGTTTCATATCCAGCTGATCATAAATTTTAATGCCGATCACATCATGCTTTTTTGTTGCAATACGTATGGCGTCTTCATACCCTGCTCCTAAAAAATCGCTGATCAAAAAACAAATACTTTTCCTTTTGCAAACATTGTTGAACATCCGGAACGCATCAGCATAATTTGTTTTTTTGGAAACAGCATCGTTGCTTAACATCTCCCTTACAATATAAAGTGTATGTTGTTTAGCTTTTTTGGGAGCAATAAATTTCTGCACTTTATCACCAAATAAAATAGCGCCTACTTTATCATTGTTATTGACTGCAGAAAATGCAAGCACGGCTGCTATCTCTGTAACTAAATCTTTTTTCCGTTGCAAATGCGTACCAAAGCTGATGCTGGCACTGTTATCAATCAGCAAAAAAAGACTCAGTTCTCTTTCTTCTTCAAAAACTTTACTATAAGGATGAGCGTAACGGGCACTCACATTCCAATCGATAAAACGGATATCATCCCCTGGTTGATACTCCCTTACTTCTTTATAACTCATCCCCATTCCTTTGAATGCCGAATGATATTCACCGGTGAACATATGATTCGTTAACCGCTTGCTTTTTATTTCAAGCGCTCTTACTTTTTTTAATATTTCTTCAGTTGTTAACAAGAATAGTTATGAGTTTTGAATTCTAAGTTGAATAGAGAACAAATTACTTAAGGCACTTTCACTGCATTCAACACCTGTTTAATAATTTCTTCTACAGAAACATTTTCTGCTTCTGCTTCATAGGTTAATCCCAGTCTGTGACGTAATACATCTGCTGCAATCATTCTTACATCTTCGGGCAACACATATCCTCTTTTGTTGAGGAAGGCAACAGCTTTGGAGGCCAATGCCATATTGATAGATGCCCTGGGTGAACCGCCATAAGCTAGTAATGGTTTAAGATTATTTAAACCAACCTGCTCCGGTTTTCTTGTTGCAAAAACAAGATCAAGAATATAATTTTCAATTTTGTCGTCCATATAAATAGTACGTGCAAGATCTCTTGCATCCATTACTTCTCTTATTGATACAACAGGGTTAATCGTTGGCGATGCAATCTGTTGAGTGTTCTGGCGAATGATCATCAACTCTTCTTCTTTCTTTGGATAATCAATTACCACTTTCAGCATAAAACGATCCTGTTGTGCTTCGGGTAAAGGATAGGTTCCTTCCTGTTCCAATGGATTTTGTGTAGCAAGAACAAGAAATGGTTCTTCTAATTTATAAGTATGTTCACCAATAGTTACCTGGCGTTCCTGCATTGACTCGAGCAATGCACTTTGCACTTTAGCCGGGGCACGGTTTATTTCATCGGCCAATAC
>JANMOR010000086.1:0-5010 GCA_031369435.1 Chitinophagaceae bacterium | reverse complement strand
TTTACTGTTATCCCATGTGGGGCGAATACCTGCCCTGATTGCCAGCTTGGATGTTTTAAGCATGGCTGCTGCATTGAAGAAAAAAACATTATTACTATACGATGCACTATCGGTGGGCGTATAGGTTGTAAGATCGGCATTACCACGAATTAATAAACCAAAGCTGGTACCAAACCGTACTTCAACAGGAACATCAAGGATACCATTTGTTTCAGTTGATCTTGACTCGCTGAAGACATTAATATTGAGATCAGGATTATAACTGATACCGAAACGGGTAACCATTGCATTGCGAACACCTGCACGGATATTTATGGTTTGATAGGGTTTCTTTAATGAATCATCTTTTGCAGCAGCAAGCGATGGATCAGGTCCGTATAGAAAAAAAGATTGTTGCTGGTAACCAAGTTTTCCATAAACCTCTACTCTGTTAACAACCGTATTAATATGCGCTGCAAGATTTGTATTGCTGAACTTTTGTACACGAAGCGGACCTTTTTGTGAAATATGATTGGCAAAGATGGTGAAGTTGGTTTTCTTACCATCACCAATTGAAAAGCCTGCATCAATTAATGGTGTATTGAAATTTCCATAACCAGCTTTTACATAGTTGCTGTTATGCGCCTGCCCTGCTGAATCAATTTGCAAAGCCAATGGTTTCAACGCAACAGGCTGCAGATTGAAAAATAAATTCTGAATAGGAATATTATACGTTAAGTTGGGTGTGCCTGTTTCAGGTGCAGGCGGAGTAGCATTAAAATTAATCTTTACTGCATTTTTCAACACAGGTTTAAATGCTGATTTAATTTCAACTGATTGTTTTTTGGTTGTATCCTGCGCATTGGAATACAATCCCAAAAAACAAAATCCAAAAACTACTATTATAAACTTATGCATCATATTCTTTGTTCTGTGTTACTGTGTTGAACTAATAACTATTAGCTGGTATTACCCATCCACCTTTGAATTTCGTTTTTCTTCTTCAATCACCATTTTCAATTTATCCTGTGCTTCCTGTTTCAACTGCGGATTGGTTGCATTTTCACCAATACTCTGGAAGGTTGCTTTTGCATTGAAATAATCTTTCTGTTTAAAATAAATATCTCCCAGCAAAATATATGATTTGGTTACCCAATAATCATACGAACCGCTTTTGCTGATCACTTCAAAGGCTGCTTTCTCAGCATTTGACAAACTGTTTAAATCAAACTGGCATTTTGCAATTTCATATCTCGCTTCTGCCGCCCACTCACCTTTGTTGATATTAACCACCGCCCTATATGCTTGTATCGCTAAATCAAACTGACCATTGATCTGGTGATTACGTCCTGTTACAAGATTAGACAATGCTTTATCATCATTACCAATTCCTTTTGTAATGAGTAATTCTTTTGCAATATCAGCAGCCTGTTTGTATTCTTTCAGTTGATAATGACAACGCAATAAACCACGTAAAGCCTCCAGCCTGTTTTCATCTGTTGCAGCAACAGTTCTTAATATTTCATAATAAGGTTGGGCTTTTGTGTAATCCTGCAGTTCAAAATAATAGGAACGGGCTGCAATGAGTGCGCTCTTTTCAGCATACTTGCTGTTACCCTGGTTGGCCACATATTCATAACCCGGCAAGGCATTCTTCCAGTCTTTGCGTTGCATATAACATTCGCTGCGGTTATAATGTGCTTCAATAGCTTTAGCGCCATTCGGGAAACGGTTGAGATAATTTGTGATCTGTACCAAGGCTCCAGTACAATCATTTGCTTCCAGTTTAATTTCTACTGCAGCATAGGCCAGCGAATCAGCTTCGCTCATTGAAACATTCTTACCGGTAGAGCGAACAAAGTCTTCATAATCCTGCGGCCTGCCCAACTCTACATAAATAGCACGGATATTATCCAGTGCCAGTTCTGCTTCTTCACTGTTAGGATATTGCTGTAATAATTTTTTATACTGGGTTAATGCTTCTTCGTTTTTATTGAGGTTATAATAACTCACACCCAACTGCAGCAATGCATTTTGTTTTAATCCTGTGTTCTGCGGAGCATTGATAACGTTGTTGAGGAATGGAATTGCTGCCTGGAACTGTTCATCGGCCATATAGGTTTTTGCAATTTCCATATTTGCATCGGGCACCAATAAGCTTCTTGGATACAGACGTTGCAATGTTGTAAGCTGTTCAATTTTTGTTTTGCTGTTGTTGATGCCTGTGAGCATGGCTTTTTGATACAATGCATAATCGGCACTGGGCCATGAATAATCCAGTGATTGCTGGTACATACTCAAAGCCTGTTTGTAATTCTTTTGCATGTAATAACAATCAGCTAAACGGATATATGCATCCTGGTCAACCGGTGCAGAATTTAATGCAATACGGCCAACTGCTTTTTGAAAGAAACCCTGTGCTACAATAAAATTTTCTTTTCTAAAATAACAATAGCCTAAATTGTAATTGGCTTCTTTCACTGTTGCTTCACCCATACCGGGGTTGCCACTTTGTAAGAATTTATCGTAAAAACGGATGGCATCATCCAGCCGCTCATTGCGGTAAGCTATTTCACCTTTCCAGTAATTGGTAAGTGCCAATACGGGAGCATTGTATAGATCTTTCAGAATTTTATCTAACAGTTCATCGGCTTTGTTGAGCTGTCCGTCATTGATCAGTTCAGCAGCACGGCCATATAATATACGTGGATATAATTTTTTGGTTGATTCAGATGGGTACTCCAATGATTCAATCAATACAATGGCATCTTTATAATTGCTTGTTCCTGCGAGCAAGCCTACTAATAATTCTTTTGCTTCTGTTGTATAGGTGCTCCTTGGATATTCTTTTAAAAACCGTTTGAATTCGGTGATGGCAACGCCCTGGTAACCCAACTCATAAGAAAGTTTTGCGTAATTGAATAATGAAACTTCACGCTGTTGCTGGTTGCTGCTGTTGGCTGCACAAAATGCAAAAGCATTTCTTGCATTTTCTTTTTGATTGGTTTTTAAATAGGCGTCGCCCAATAAATACATGGCACTCTGGCTCAATGAATCTTCACTGCCGCTTAATTGTTTAAACCCTTCAATCGCTTTATTGAGTTGATTGTTTTGATAATAACTGAAACTCAGTTCATAGAGGTCCTGTCTTGTAACTTTATCTGCTTTGTTTACATATTCCTCTAACAAAGGCATTGCTTTCTTATAATCCTTTTTTTCAAAATAAGCATGACCCAATAATTGTTTCATTTCAAGATCATATAAAATATTGGGACGTTTTACAGCTTCTTCAGCAATCCTGATGGCCTTTTCTTTTTCGCCACGGAAATAATAAATGGAAGCAATATAAAACGGAACGATCTTTCCATACTCGGGATGGTTCTGCACTTTTTCAAAACTACTCAACGCTTCATTGAATTCTTTATCGCCATATGCAAGGAACCCATAATAATAATTCGCATCTAAGTAATGCGGATCCATCGGCAATTGCCTGATGGTATTGAACAATGGCTTGGCTTGCTGAAAACGTTTGAGATGAAAGTAAGAATAAGCCATCCTGAATTTTGCTTCTGAGATTTGTTCATTATTTAAACTGGCGATCTCGGCTTTTTCATAAAATTCAAGTGCATCAATAAACTGCTGCTTTCTGAAATAATAATTAGCAAGGTGAAAGCTCAACTGCTGGGTACGTGGCATATTGTGCACCACTGTAATAAACTCACGGCTGGGCATGATTGAACGTTCATCATTTTGCTGCAGCCCGCAAGCGAGCAGGTAAAAATCAATTTCCTGAACCTGTATTGAATGATTGAGTATGGTGGATGTTTCTACCTCCTGCTTTAATTCTCGCAGCAATGGCATTGCAAGGCTGTACTGATCGTTCATGAAATATTCCTGCGCCTGTTTAAACTTAACCTCCGGATCATGATAAATGGAAGTTGATTGAGCAGCTACCTGCAATGTAAAACAGGAAAAAAGGAGGTAGAGAATGTAAGTGATGCGACTGTTCATTGGCGGGTAAACGTTCATCTTTGGTAAATATTTTAACCGATCTCTTAAAGTGTATTTATGGAGTTAAAGGTAATCTCTCCTTTTCTTTCAAACACCGTTCCAGTTTTTTGTGGATAAAAGTTTGCGTTGCGTTAATTTCGCATTTCAAATCCAAATTAATGAAGAGACTCTTATCAATCAAGTATTCTGCATCTGCATTTAACATTTCGTTCTTATTGTTACGATTAGTTCTGGGCCTTACCATGTGTGTGAATTATGGTTATGGCAAACTGGTACATTTTGCAGATAAAAAAGATTCTTTTATAAATCTGTTTGGTATTGGCAGCACCGCTACCCTTGCGCTGGTTGTATTTGCGGAGTTCTTTTGTGCAATTTTCATTGTACTTGGTCTGTTCACCAGGTTTACAGTTATCCCTCTCATCATCACCATGGGATATGCTTTTTTTGTTTCAGGTAATGGGAATTTGTTTGATAAAGGAGAACTGTCTGCTGTGTTTCTTTCCGGCTTTCTCGCCATACTTTTATGTGGACCTGGAAAGATAAGTGTGGATGGAATGATCAATAAATAATACAGATGTTTAACAGTACAACAACAATACGGGTGCGTTATTCAGAAACCGATCAGATGAATGTGGTGTATCATGGCAACTACGCCCAGTACTTTGAGGTAGCAAGAAGCGAAGCCATCCGTGACATGGGTATTACTTATAAAGAAATGGAAGAAATGGGGATTGTAATGCCGATTGTTGAATTGCATACCAAATTTTTACGTCCGGCTTTATATGATGATCTGCTAACGATCAAAACACAACTAAGGGAGCTGCCTGCCGATCACAGGATCGATTTTCATCATGAAGTTTATAATGAAGCAGGTTAACTTTTATCTGTTGGAAGAATTGTTTTATATTTTCTAGATGCTAAAACGATGGCAAGAACTACCATGCCTGCTGCATTAACTCAACACCTGGAGCCTCATTTTAAATAAGTTCCAGAAATCATCTTCAAGTATGTCACACAACA
>JANMOR010000788.1:0-1534 GCA_031369435.1 Chitinophagaceae bacterium | reverse complement strand
TATCCAGTCGGCTTCCACTTCCACATCATTGTTGAGCATTACATAATAATCGGCCTGAACCTGTTTGAGAAAATAATTATAGCCTTTTGCAAATCCATTGTTCTCATTATTTGTCAATATCTCAACTGTTTTAAACTGTTCCTGTACCATCGCAAGGGAATCATCACTTGATGCATTATCTGCAACAATCACCCGCTTGTTTTGATAGGTGGAAGCCAGTACAGAAGGAAGAAACTGTTGCAGGAATTTTTTTCCGTTCCAGTTTAAAATAACAATCGCAACAGATGGTTGGTGAAGCAAGTGGGATAAATATTTTTTCAAAAATAGCAGTTGGCAGCCAAACCTTGTCTAAATTAGGGCATGCTTGGTCAATATTTTAACTGGCGAACACTTTTAGCACTTGTGGCAATAGGTATTGTAACGGGAACAATCTTTTATTCCAACTACCTGGCCGGTATGATTGCAAAAGATGAACGGCAAAAAGTAGAACAATGGGTGGAAGCCGGCAAATTCATCATTAATGCTCCTGTTGATGCTGATACCAAACTGCCATCGCTTATTCGCAATGAACAAAAGAGCATCCCCATTATTGAAACAGATGAGAAAGACAGCGTAGTGAGTTTTATTAATATTGATTCAACCAAAGCTGCTGCAGATGCCGGTTATGTATTAAGCCGGTTGAAGTTGTTTAAAACGCAAAACGATCCTATTATACTTGAAGTAAGTAAAGACCCCTTACTCTATAATAAATATTATTATGGTCATTCGGCCTTGTTGTTACAGGTGCAGTACTACCCTATAGTTCAATTATTGATTGTTGCCCTGTTCATCATCATTACCCTTTTTTCATTACAGGCCAGAAACAAATCAACACAAAACCAGGTGTGGGCAGGTATGGCCAAAGAAACCGCTCACCAGTTGGGAACACCGGTTACATCTTTACAAGGATGGGTTGAAATGTTGAAAGAAGCCAAAGGCAATGAACAGATAGCGACAGAAATAGAAAAAGATGTGAGAAGATTGCGGTTGGTGAGCGACCGGTTTGGAAAAATTGGAAGTACTCCTCAACTTGAAGAACATGATGTAGTGAAACAGGTAGAAGAAATGACTGAATACATCCGTAAACGGGCTACCGGCAAAGTGCATCTTGAAGTAAAGACTGAACACCGTGTTATGATTGCACCCATCTCCATGCCTCTGTTTGATTGGGTGATTGAAAATTTATTAAAGAATGCTTTAGATGCCATGGATGGAAAAGGATCGATCATTGTGGATATGAAAGAAGAAGAGAAGACAATCATTATTGATGTAACCGATACAGGGAAAGGAATTGCATCGCAAAACATGGGTCGTGTATTTAAACCCGGGTTTACCACCAAAAAACGTGGATGGGGTTTGGGACTTTCGCTGAGCAAACGAATCATTGAACAATATCACAAAGGGCAGTTGTATGTAAAACATTCAGAGTTGGGAAAAGGAACAACCTTCAGGATCGTGTTAAAGAAATAGTCGTAAGTTATAAGTTGTCATTTTT
>JANMOR010000787.1:0-5829 GCA_031369435.1 Chitinophagaceae bacterium | reverse complement strand
GGGCATCACTGCTGTTGGTGATAAATTATTTCCGGCCATTGCACTCAATCATATGCCGCCTATTATTTCTGTCATCTTCATTATTGCATTGATCTCGGCATTATTCCCAAGTGCAGATGGAGCCATTACTGCTCTTACTTCTTCTTTCTGTATTGACATCATTGGTATGCAGAGAAGAACAGATATGACTGATGCAGAGAAAAAGAAATTGCGTCAACGTGTTCACCTTGTTTTTGCAATGATATTTTTAATACTCGTGATGGTGTATAAATGGGTGAATGAACCAAGTATGATTGGTGTTATCTTAAAAGTAGCTGCCTATACTTATGGTCCTTTGTTGGGCTTATTTACATTCGGTATCATAACAAAACGTGCAGTAAACGATCAACTGGTCCCTTTTGTTTGTGTTATTGCACCCATCATTTGTTTCTTTATTGATAAATTCCAAAAACAGTTATTTGGATCATTTGAAGTTGGACTTGAATTACTCATCATCAATGGTCTTTTAACATTTATCGGCTTATGGATCATTTCACATAAAGCAAAACCAATCGTATAAGATCCTGCAGTTTAACAAGAGATAAAATTGCAATCAGGAAAACGTTAAACCTTCAATGTTCAACTGATTTCTGTCTTTGCCCTTTGCAGCATCTGCTTTATCTTTGCATGAAATTTTTCACTTGGAGTTGATTCATCCGCAGGCAGAAATTTATGCAGCAACTTTTTCTTCACCTGAAGATGAGCTGCTCAAAAATATGGCAGCAGATACCTTTCAATCGCATGCCCATCCACATATGATGAGCGGGCACCTCCAGGGACAGTTCCTTGAAATCATCAGCAAACTAATACAACCACGGCGCATACTTGAAATAGGCACTATGGTTGGTTACAGTACCATCTGTTTGGCAAAAGGGTTAAACCATGATGGTATATTGCATACCATTGAATTGCGGGAAGAGGATGCGGCTATTGCTAAAAGTAATTTCATCAAAGCAGGGCTGGATAAAAAAATTCAACTGCATGTGGGCGATGCTTTACAGATTATTCCCCAATTGAATGAAACATGGGATCTTGTTTTTATTGATGCCGATAAACCGGGCTATATCAAATACTATGAACTGGTAAAAACCCGTTTAAGAAGCGGTGGGTTACTATTGGCCGATAATGTATTGTTTCATGGCGATGTACTGGAAGAGGAGATCAAAGGGAAAAATGCAAAAGCCATTCATGCATTCAATGAAATGATCAAGGCTGATGATGAAGTAGAAAAAATAATGTTAACACTGAGAGACGGATTGTTTCTCATTCGTAAAAAATAAAAATATACTATGAAGCGAACAGCAGTTTATGTATTGATCGGTTTAATGATTACTGCAACGGTCAATGCCCAAACAATTTCTATTGAAGATTATATCAACACCTACAAGGAAATTGCCATCCAGGAAATGATCCGTACAGGTGTTCCTGCATCTATTACACTGGCACAGGGAATTGTTGAAACCGAAAATGGTAATAGTAAGCTGGTAAAAAAATCAAACAATCATTTTGGTATCAAATGCAAGGAAACATGGACCGGTCCTTCTGTAAGTCATGACGATGATGCACCCGGAGAATGTTTCAGAAAATATAACAATGCAGAAGAATCCTATGTTGATCATTCAAACTTCCTGCGTACAAGAAAACATTATGATTTTCTTTTCACACTTGATCCTGTAGATTACAAAGCATGGGCTTACGGGTTAAAGAAAGCAGGTTATGCAACTAATCCCCGTTATCCTGATTTACTCATCAAGTATATCGAAACTTATAGCCTCAATGATTATTCATTAATTGCAATGGGTAAAAAGAAAGCCAGTGAACCGATTGTTGTGAAAACAGAGCAACCAGCTACAAATCAAACTGATGCCCAGATTATTACAGCACCCGTTGTAAAAACAGAGCAAAAGAAACCATCAATTATTTATCCTGTAGGTGAATTCAAGATCAATGAAACAAGAGTAGTGTATGCTGCTAAAGGCACAGCCTTTCTTGCCATTGCTCAACAATATAATGTGCAGTTGAAATGGTTGTTTGATTTTAACGATTTAAAAGAAGCGGAAGTGTTAGAAAATGATCAGCTGATCTATCTGCAACGGAAACGCAAAACAGGAGCCAATCAATTTCATACTGTTTCGGAAGGAGAATCCTTATATGATATTGCTCAGCAACAGGGCATTCGTTTAGATGCATTGATGCAGTTGAATCACTTAACAGCTAATCAGCAGCCTGCAGCAGGGGAGCAATTGTACTTACAGGCACCGGCACCGGCTGCTCCAAAACTCAGCAATAAAAAAAATACAGCAGCCATACAGCAAACAACAACTGAGCTGAATCCTGTAGTGGTATCAGAAATATTGATTCATATTGTACAGCCAAAAGAAACACTGTATGCAATTTCTAAAAAATATGAAGTGTCTTTAACCGAATTGCAGCAATGGAATCATCTTACAGGAACGGATCTGAAAGAAGGAATGGAACTCATCATCAATAAACAATAGGCATGTCAGTTATTAAAGTGCACGATAAATATTTTATTCCTTATATGACCGAAGCCACCGTATTGGCGAGGGTGCAGGAACTGGCCAAACAAATTGATGAAGATTATAAGGACAAAAAACCTTTGTTCATTGCTATCCTCAACGGTTCATTTATGTTTGCATCCGATCTGTTTAAATACATCAGCATAGAATCAGAGATCTGTTTTATTAAACTGGCTTCTTATAAGGGTACCAAATCTTCAGGTCAGGTGATCACTGCCATTGGGTTGGATACAGATATTGTTGACCGGCATGTGGTGATATTGGAAGATATTATTGATACAGGTAAAACAATGAATGAGTTTTTACCGCAGTTGTATAATCAACAACCTACGTCTTTAAAAATTGCTGCATTATTACACAAGCCTGAAGCAACCGAGTATCCTATTACAATTGACTATCTTGGGTTTTCTGTTCCGAATAAATTTTTATTAGGCTATGGCCTGGATTATGATGGTCTTGGCCGCAACCTGAAAGAGATCTACCAGTTGACCGATAATCCTTCCTGATTCAGCCATTTACTAACCGGCGGAAAAGGAACTTGCATATGAACCAACGGTGCATAGTTTTATGGTGCTTGCTCTTCTTCGCTGCAAATGCGAAATCACAATTTTATTTTCGGGGTGAGGTAAAGGATGCCAAGGAGTTTGTATTGGCACATGTTCGTATTCATGTGCACTCAACCAATTCATTTTATTATTCAGGAGCCAGCGGCAATTTTGGTATCCCCTCATCACGGCTAACAGATACCGTTAGTTTTATGTTGAATGGTTATGAAGAAAAAACGGTTGTATTGAACAGTAAAGAGTTCAATCATATTATTCTCCGGGCAACATCGGGGGGCAGCACCCAAAAAAAACAATTGCTTTCATTTACAAAAGATAAACAGATCGAACGGAACCAATGGCATGGTATCTCCGGTGAAACCTATTCGGAACAAACGGAAAATGTTTTCAATAACACACAACAGTATCCCACTACAGGTTTTGCTATGAATGTTGATAAAGCATCTTACAGCAATATCCGTCGTTTCATCAACATGAATTCAGCTGTTCCAACTTATGCTGTTAGGATTGAAGAAATGCTGAATTATTTTCCCCAGCAATATAAAGAGCCTCCACCCGGTAAAACATTTCATGTGCAATCGCAGTTAACCGATTGCCCCTGGTCAACTGCCAATAAATTATTATTTCTGCAATTGCATGCCAGAAAGATCAACTATGATCATTTGCCTCCCAGCAATTTTGTTTTTTTAGTTGATGTAAGCGGATCGATGGATCTGCCAAATCGGTTGCCTTTGCTGAAAACAGCATTCCGCATGATGGTGCAAAACCTGCGAACGATTGATACCATTTCAATGGTGGTGTATGGCGGTACTGTTGCTGTTGTGCTGCAGCCAACATCGGGTAACGATAAAGAAAAGATCATGAGTGTTATTGATTCATTGGCTGCAGGTGGTGATACGCCGGGAGAATCTGCTATACGGCAAGCGTATAACCTGGCGCAGAGCCAGTTTATCAAAGGAGGTAATAACCGTATTATTCTTGCAACAGATGGCGATTTTAATGTGGGTGAAGTAAGCGAAGAAGCGTTGATGCAGCTCATTATACAAAAACAGCAAACAGGAATTTATTTAACCTGTTTGGGTGTGGGTATGGGTAATTATAAAGATTCAAAGCTGGAAATATTAGCCAAAAAGGGCAATGGCAATTTTGCTTATCTCGATAATGTAATGGAAGCTGAAAAAGTTTTGGTGAAAGAACTCATGCAAACATTGTATTCAGTTGCCGATGAAGCCTATCTCAATGTGAGTTTTCAATCAAAGTATGTACAACGGTATCGTTTGATTGGTTTTGATAATCGTTCGGATGCTTTATCTGACAGTAGCAGTTCACTTGAAGGTGGTGAAATTGGTACGGGGCATACGATCACTGCTGTGTTTGAAATAGAGTTAACAGATATACTTATTCCGGAAACAGAAACCATTGCTACTGCTGAGTTGAGTTACCTGCCATCAGAACAGAAAGAAAAAGTAACTGAACAATATCATGCGGAGAATAATTATATCAGCCTGAAACAGGTAGACAGCACCTATCGTTTTGCATCAGCAGTTGCTATGTTTGGTTTATTATTAAAGCGATCTGTTTATATAAAAGATGCCGGTTGGGATGAGCTGATCAGTTTATTGAAAACAGTTGTAAACCCCAATGATTACTGGCAAAAGGAAATGCTGACACTTGTACAAAAGGCCAAACTAATTTATAAACCCGGGAAAACGAGAAAAGGTTTATTCCGGAAGAAAAAGAAAACACAGTAAAATCAGCCCATTGCTTTAATTGAAATACCAGAATTCAAAATGATTTATTTTTCTCATTTAGTAATGTTAATGCTCATAGGTTTTGTAAAGCAATTCTTCTTTTCTTTTTTAAAGATTTAAAATGGGATGGTGTTAAGCCTGTTACTTTTTTAAACTGTGAAGACAAATGCGCTACACTGCTGTAATGTAATTTATAAGCAATTTCTGTTAGCGTAAATTCATTAAACATGATCATTTCTTTAATACGCTCCACCTTCATTGATATTACATATCGTTCAATGGTGTTAGCTTCTACCTCTGAAAAGAAGTTTGCTAAGTAACCATAACTGTAATGTAATTTTTTGCTGAGTATATCAGAAAAGTTAATATTTTCTTTTTCATCTGAGTTATATACATAATCAACCACTGCTTTTTTTATTTTCTCAATCAGCATGCCTTGTTTGTTTTCCAGTAATTCCAGACCAACTTTTTTAATCTTACTGTTTAGCTGCTTCTTTTCCTCCTCTGATAAATCTTCCTTTGTTTCTATTTCTCCCAATTCAACTTTTACCGGCAGGATATCAAGTTCTTCTAATGCATCTTTTATAACAACTTTACAGCTCAGGCAAGCCATATTTTTTACATAGAGTTTCATGAACTATTATTTTTTGGTGGTTAAAGGGTTATAATGTTTTTTTTCTCTCAGAACTATTAAGTTCAAACGAACTCCTTTGTTCAAATTAAATGCCAGTGTTTGTATGTAGTTTATAGTCATAATATAGTTGATGAAAGTAATCAGATAATGAGAAAGAACAGGTTTATTTGTAAAAGCTCAATGAAGTCCGAACAGGGAATGCCTTTGCTTTATTTCACCCGTACATATACATGTCGTACATTATTATTTTTTCCTGATTGTCTTTCGTCAATTTCAAATTTATGTAAGCTTCTGATGAGTGG
>JANMOR010000767.1:0-2107 GCA_031369435.1 Chitinophagaceae bacterium | reverse complement strand
AAAAAAAGCTCATGATCAAAGCAATGATCATGAGCAAGTAATAAAAATAAACAAGCCACTGCATTTTTAAAATTAGATTATACCAAGTAACTTATTAGATAAGTTTTCAGGAGTGATTTCGGTTTGACTTGATTTTAGTTCATCAACATATTGTTGTAAACTCTTACCATTTCCTTTTTCCTCCAAAACCGGAGGAAAGTTCAATGTAAACTTAGTAAAGTGCTCTAATTTAATCGCCCTCCCTTCTGCATCAATTCCAATTGCTACTAAGGTTTTAGTTCCATCAGTAGGTTTTTTGCAATGAGCGAATCGAATGCCCTCACAGCCTGATTGAGATAAAATTCGCAATAATGAATCTTTCCCAAATTCAACTGCATAAGGTTCATGACCTTTTGTAACAAGGTTTTCCAGTTCTGATTTAAAAAACTCATCTATCATATGCCGGCATGCTGCCGGAGTTACAGTTTGGCCAAAATCCGCCGCAGTTTCTTCTTGGGTTTGATAAGTTTCTTCCTTTTCTACATAATTGGTTCCATTAAAGTGCAACGCTGTTTTTTTAAACTCCTCTTTTGACATACAATAATTTTTTTAATGTGAATTAAGAATTTGAATATAGAACTCAAATCTCATTAATGCAAACTTTCAATTCAAGCGTTCAATAACTTATTCTTTCGGGTGTTTTCACCCTCGTAATTTCAGTTAAGATACTCTTGTGTTTGTTTTTCTAATTCTGGAATATTTGAGTCATAAAACTATTTTACAATGAAAATCATTATTGCTACACTAAGCCTTATCCTATTTTTAAGTCTTTCAGGTTGTAAAACGAAAGGCTGTATGGATATTGACGCAACAAATTTCGACCTGGATGCAACTAAAGATTGCATGTGCTGCACGTATGAAAAAGTTGTCTTTTATTCAAGAAGCGCCGGATACTATGTAAGTGGTGTGCCTTATTCATTAGCAACTTACCCTGTAAAACTATTTATTGGAACGCAAGAGGTAGGGGTTATTTCTGCGTTTTATCCAAACGGACCGGGAAATCCAAACTTACCGGGAATGGTTATTCATATTCCTCCAACCAATGAAAAGAAAGTAGAATGGTATGCAAAAGTAACAGCAACAAATGGCAATTTCATCATCCTGGGTTCAGGAACATTATATGCATCAAAGACTGTTCGTTATGTTCCTATTTTTTAATTTTTATCTATTATTCCAAATTATCTACAGCACAATATTCTCCAGCAACAAACTCTTGTTCGGATAATCAGTATTGTAATGCAGTCCCCTGCTTTCTTTACGAAATGCTGCGCCCTTGGTAATTAAATACCCAACTGTGATCATGTTTCTTAATTCCATGATCTGTGGTGATATGATGGTGCTGCGGTATAAGTCTTCGGTTTCTTCCCATAACAGATCCAACCGCCGTGCAGCTCTTTGTAAACGGATATCATTGCGTACGATACCTACATAATCACTCATCACCTGTTGTAATTCTTTCAGGCTTTGCGTAATGAGAATCATTTCTTTTGGATAGCTGGTGCCTCTTGTATTCCATTCGGGAAGTGCTGGTGGTACCACATCAGCCAATTTTATTTTTTCAGTTGCATCCATATAACTCCGGTGTGCAAATACCATTGCTTCCAATAATGAATTACTTGCAAGCCGGTTGGCACCATGCAAACCCGTACTGGCACATTCACCAGTTGCATATAAATTTTTAATAGAAGTTCTTCCCCATTCATCTGTTTTAATTCCGCCGCAACTGTAATGTGCTGCCGGTGCAACGGGGATCATATGTTGTGCAACATCAATACCAAGACTTCTACATTTTTCATAAATATTGGGGAAGTGATGAATAAATTTCCGCAGATCCATCTGCCTGCAATCGAGCCATACATGTTCCGTACCGTTGATCTTCATTTCACTGTCAATGGCTCTTGCAACAATATCACGGGGTGCAAGATCTTTCCTTTCATCATACCGTTCCATAAACGCTTCGCCTTTATGATTGCGAAGTATAGCTCCATCGCCACGTACGGCTTCTGTAATTAAAAAGGCCTGACCTTTTTGTCCAGCCTGGTATAATGCCGTTGGATGAAACTGGATG
>JANMOR010000745.1:0-1844 GCA_031369435.1 Chitinophagaceae bacterium | reverse complement strand
TATTGTATATGGTGGTAACTATGGTGGTTATTTATCAAGACTCAATCATAAAACAGGAGAGAACCGTGCTATTAATGTGTGGCCCGATAATCCGATGGGCGCAGGTGCTGATGTACAGAAGTATCGTTTTCAATGGAACTTCCCCATCTTTTTTTCACCACATAATCCAAAAAAATTATACTGCGCAGGTAATGTATTGTTTGCAACTGAAGATGAAGGACAAACATGGACAGCCTTGTCGCCTGATTTAACAACGAACGATAAATCAAAACAAAAATCAAGTGGTGGTCCTATTACTCAGGATAATACAAGCGTTGAATACTATTGTACCATCTTCACCGGCACAGAAAGTTTTATTGAAAAAGATTTATTGTGGACCGGCAGTGATGATGGATTGATCAACGTAAGTAAAGACGGAGGTAAGAACTGGGAAAATGTAACACCCAAAGATGCACCCAAACTGATGATGTGGAATTGTGTGGATGTTGATCCGTTTAAAAAAGGTGCAGCTTATTTTGTTGGTACCAGGTATAAGTTAGATGATTACACACCGTATATCTATAAAACAGAAGACTATGGAAAAACATGGAAGCTGATTACGAATGGTATCAACAAAATGCATTTTACAAGAGCCATGCGTGCCGATCATAAACGACCGGGTTTATTATATGCAGGTACTGAGTTTGGAATGTATATTTCTTATGATGATGGCGCAAACTGGAAACCGTTTCAATTAAATATGCCGGTTGTTCCAATTACTGATATGACGATTAAAGAAAACGATTTAATTGTTGCAACACAGGGAAGAGGATTTTATGTGTTGGATGATTTAACGGTGATACAGCAATCAAAAGCCGATGTTGCCAATAAAAACCTGCATGTGTTTGATATAAACCAAAGCTGGAGAATGCAATCGAATCCATTCAGCCGTTTCTTCAGTGCACCAAGAAATATAGGTGCCAACCCACCTGCCGGTGTTGTGGTGAATTATTTTGCAAAAGATGTAACCGATAGTACCAAAGCATCTGTTACCATCATGGATCAAAATAAAAAACTCATCAAAACTTTTGCAACTGACGGGAAAGAAAAGCTGGAAATCAATAAAGGTTTGAACCAGTTTGTATGGAACCTGCAGTATCCACCAGCTGAACCAAGTGAAGGGATGATTCTTTGGAACGGTGCACCGGGAACTATTACAGCTCCTCCCGGCAGTTATTTTGCAAGAATCAAAGTAGGAAAGGATTCAGTTGAAGTTCCCTTTGTTGTAAAAGCTGACCCCAATTATAAACTTTCGCAAACTGAATATGATGAGCAGTTCAATTTCTTATTAGCTGTTCAACAAAAATTCAACGAAGTACAGAACGGTGTCAAAGATATCCGTGCACTGCGTACACAGATCAATGAGTTTGTTGCAAGGCAAGGCAAGGATTGTCCGAAAGAAATCAAGGACATGGCCACTTCAATAACAAAAGAATTAACTGCTATTGAAGAAACCTTGTATCAAACCAAATCAAAGAGCGGACAGGATCCGTTGAACTTCCCTATTCGTATCAATGATAAGTTAAGTGGCGTGTTTGATGTGGCCAACAGCGGTATCAATCCGCCGAGCAAACAATCAAAAGATGTTTTTGCTGAGCTGAGCAAACAAGCTGATGAGCAACTGAATAAATTGAAAAAGATCGTTGCAGAAGATGTTCCGAAGTTCAATCAGTTGATCAGGGAAAAGAGTTTGCCGGTGATTGGGGTGAAATCATAGAATTGGTATCATATAAATTTTATTGCGGCGGCCAAAGGCCGCCGCAACTCTTTTTACCTATTTTAGCAGCATCATGCAATGGTCAAGG
>JANMOR010000706.1:0-4994 GCA_031369435.1 Chitinophagaceae bacterium | reverse complement strand
ATCAGATCATGTAACAAGGCAACTTTGCTTTGTACAATGCTGTTGTACATACCCAGCATTACCGAATTAAAAGCAAAGTAGATGACAAAGCCAGTGCTGAACCAGTAATAAAAATCATTTTTTAACGGGGTGCTGGTTTCTTTATCTAAAAATAGTTTTACCAGGTAAGTTAAAGCGAAAAAAATAATGAATGCACCTGCAACAGTTGAGTAATAGGTGTTGAGCGTTTCGAGGCCATTCATCATTAAGTACAGGATTGCCCATCCAGCAAGACCAACACCGGCAATAATGGCCAGCCACTTTAATTTGCTTTTTTCAAATACATCTGCATATAATATTACAATGCCGGGATAGAAAGCAACATCAAAGAGATTGTATAACCAAAAGTTGTGGATGCGAAAACTGCCCATGATCTTGCCGGCTGTTTCCGTAAGAAAAGTGAGTATCCAAACAATGATAAAAATCTTCCACGCAAATGATCTGGTTTTACTCCAGCACCGAACAGCAAGAATAGCTGTAATGAGTTGAATCAATAAAAATCCCCAATGGATAAAAGGTTTTAACCAAGCCATGGATTAACAGGGTTGAGTTGTATTATTGAGGGCAGTTCTTAGGGCAGAGACCTGTATGTTCGCCTCCGGGGATAAACACCTCGCACTCCCCATTCTCAATAAACATATCATGAGATGCGCCTCTAACATCAACATCATTGCGAATTTCTTTATAATTGTGTGTGGGCACAAAAATAATACTCATTTGTCCCTTGCCATTTGCAATCGGATATATTGTCCTTCCCGGAAAGTCTCGAGTGGGTGTAGGTTCTGGTCTGTAGAAATAAATTCGAAAACCATCAATTGCTGATCTCCCATTAAGTAATTTTTTAGCGGAATATTTTTTTATCAATGCTTTGATGTCTTCTAAACGAATCATACAGGAAGTTGTTTCGTTTTTATCCAATCCTTGTCGGTAAGATTTCACCAGCATTGTTAATTCTGTTTTATCAATATTTTTTCTCATAAAAGAAATTTTAAAGTGAAGAATATTTAAAAGTAGAGTTATTCTTCTGCAAATGAAATACCCCAAGCGAGGGTTATTTTAGTAAAAATTAATTAGAAGTAACGCTATAAAATAAAAAAGCCCCTCAATTGAGGGGCTTTGAAAGTATTATCTATCAAACTTATTCTAATATCGGTCTCAACCATCTCGTCACTTCTTCCAGACTCATTCCTTTACGTTTGGTATAATCATTCAGCTGGTCTTTTTCGATTTTGCCTACACCAAAATACTTTGATTCAGGGTGTGCAAAGTACCAACCACAAACAGATGAAGCTGGGAACATCGCCAGCGATTCAGTTAAATGAATACCGGTTGCTTTTTCGCCGCCAAGTAAAGAGAATAATTTATACTTCTCTGTATGATCAGGACAGGCTGGATAGCCCGGTGCCGGACGAATACCCATGTATTGTTCTTTGATGAGGTCTTCGTTGCTCAACGTTTCATCTTTTGCGTAACCCCAGAATTCTTTCCGTGTGCGTTGATGCAACACTTCTGCAAATGCTTCTGCAAAACGATCGGCCAATGCCTGCAGCATGATCTTGTTATAATCGTCATGTGCTGCTTCAAATTTTTTGATGTGCTCTTCAATTCCTTGAATGGTTACAGAGAAAGCACCAATGAAGTCGTGAGTGGTGAGTGGTGAGTCGTGAGTGCCAGCCGGTTTAATAAAATCAGCTAAGGAAATATTTGGTTGACCTTCTGCCTTTTTAATCTGCTGACGTAAAAATTCGAGACGAATTGAACTTGTTGAATTTTGTTCAATTGCTGAAGAAACAGATGAAGTTGTTTTCGGTTCCTGCAGCTGGAAGTCCCCTCTGGAGAGGGGATTTAGGGGTGTGTCTTCACCAAATTGCTCAAACTCTTTTGTTGTGCCGGTGCTGAATGCTTCAACATACAATTCAATTGTATCTAATACAGCATTGATCCTGGTAGCGATTGCTTCATCTTCAAAACGGAGCACATTTAACCCAAGACTATTAAAATAAATTTCCTTCTCAATATCTTTTGCAACAACTTCTTCTTCCGCATGTGAAATTCCATCTAACTCAATTACGAGATTTATTGACGGGCAATAAAAATCAGCAATATAATTACCGATTGGTTTTTGGCGATGAAAATCCAATCCTTTGAATTGTTTTGTTTTTACAACATTCCAAAATTTTATTTCACTTTGAGTACTGTTGTTTCGTAATTCTCTTGCAAGTTGTTTTAAAGCTGGATTGTATTTTACTATCCGGTCTTTCCAGGACACACCCCCAGCCCCTCTCAAGAGGGGAGTCACCCCTCCGATACGTTGATCATTATTATTGTTGGCTGTTGCGTAGCTGTGAACGACAACAGAATCTTTTCCATCACTATTAGCCGGCCAGAAACCAATCGTTCCTTTTGCAGTTAACCATTTTTCTGCAACGATCATATCCAGCAAAGCATTTGCATCATTATAAAGCTTGGTTGCTTCAACACCTACAACGCTGTCACTTAAGATAGCCGGGAATTTGCCGTGCAGTTCCCATGCAATAAAGAAAGGTTGCCAGTCAATATAATTCCTGATCTCAGCGAGATCATATGCATCAAATTGTTTTGTACCGGTGAAGGTTGGTGTAACAGGAGTGAAACCACTCCAGTCAATTTTCACCTTATTATTTTGCGCTTCTTCAAAACGTAAAAATTGTTTAACTACTTTTTTGTTATTGAAATCATCACGGAGTTTTTCATACTCTGCCTGTATGCCTTGCAGGAAAGCAGGTTTTTGTTCAGGACTTAATAAATTACCTGCAACAGTTACACTTCTGCTTGCATCCAATACATGAATGACACCTTCTTCGTACTGCGGATTAATTTTTACTGCCGTGTGCATACGGGAAGTAGTAGCACCACCAATCAACAGTGGTTGCTTCATTCCCCTGCGTTTCATTTCATGTGCCACATGCACCATTTCATCCAATGAAGGAGTGATCAAACCACTCAAGCCAATAATATCTACCTTTTCTTTTTGTGCTGTATCTAAAATTTTATCAGTGGCTACCATAACACCCAGATCAATCACATCATAACCATTGCAACCTAACACCACACCCACAATATTTTTACCAATATCATGCACATCGCCTTTTACGGTGGCCAATAAAATTTTTGCTGCGCCTGCACTTTCTTCATTCACAGTTCCTGCTGCAAGATGCGCCTGTTTACGATCTTCTTTTTCCTGTTCAATATAGGGAGTAAGAATCGCCACACTCTTCTTCATAACTCTTGCACTCTTTACCACTTGTGGTAAAAACATTTTACCTGCACCAAACAGATCACCCACTACATCCATGCCAGCCATCAGCGGACCTTCAATTACTTCAAGCGGTTTGCTGTATTTCAATCTTGCTTCTTCTGTATCAATATCAATATAATCGGTAATGCCATTTACCAATGAATGTTTCAAGCGTTCTTCAACAGTTGAGTTGCGCCATGCTTCATCTTTTACAATCTCTTTTCCTTTTGCTCTTACTGTTTCAGCAAAGTTGATGAGCTTTTCTGTAGCCTCGTTGTTATCGTTGTTGCGGTTGAGGATCACATCTTCACATAACTCTCTCAGCGTTGGTTCAATTTCATCATACACCACCAACTGACCTGCATTGACAATACCCATATCCATTCCTGCTTTGATAGCATAATACAGAAACACGCTGTGCATGGCTTCACGTACATGTTCATTACCACGGAAAGAAAAAGAAAGATTACTTACACCACCACTTATTTTAGTAAGTGGCATCAGCTCTTTTATTTCTTTGGTTGCTTCAATAAAATCAACACCATAATTATTATGTTCTTCCAAACCGGTTGCAATAGCAAAAATGTTTGGATCGAAAATAATATCCTGTGGCGCAAAGCCAACCTGTTCAGTTAATATTTTATAAGCACGGTGACAGATCTCTACTTTTCGTTGTTTTGTATCGGCCTGTCCTTTTTCATCAAATGCCATTACAATCACAGAAGCACCATACATACGACAGATACGTGCCTGCTCAATAAACTTTTCTTCTCCTTCTTTCATGGAGATGGAGTTTACAATACTTTTTCCCTGCACACATTTTAAACCTGCTTCAATGATCTCAAATTTGGATGAATCGATCATCAACGGAATCTTGGCAATATCCGGTTCGCTTTGCATCAGGTTGATGAACGTAGTCATGGCTTGTACACCATCGAGCAATGCATCATCCATATTTACATCAATGATCTGTGCACCGTTCTCTACCTGCTGACGGGCAATGCTCAATGCTTCTTCGTATTTGTTATCACGGATGAGGCGGGCAAACTTTTTTGAACCTGTTACATTGGTACGTTCACCAACGTTGAGGAAATTAGTTTCAGGACGAACTACCAATGGTTCTAATCCTGAAAAACGACTATATGGTTTAATAACGCTCATAATTTCTTAGTTGTTAACTCAATCAAACTGTTTCCACTACCGGTAACTCTCTCGGTTGCAATTTCTTCACATGATCAGCAATATGTTTAATGTGATCAGGTGTGGTGCCACAACATCCACCAACAATATTTACCCAACCTTCTTTTGCCCATTCTTCTAAATAATGACCAGTATCTTCCGGGTTTTCATCATACTCACCCATCGCGTTTGGTAAGCCTGCATTGGGATAAGCAGATACATAGCAGGAAGCAATTTGCGAAAGCTCTTCAATATGTGGACGCATTTCATGTGCACCCAATGCACAGTTCAAACCAACACTTAACGGATTAGCATGCATGACTGAAATATAAAAGGCTTCGAGTGTTTGTCCGCTCAAGGTTCTTCCACTTGCATCAGTGATGGTACCACTGATCATGATCGGCAACTCAGGTTTGTTGGTGTCGTGAAAATATTTCTTAATGGCGAAGATGGCCGCCTTGGCATTGAGCGTATCGAAAATAGTTTCAATCAACAATAC
>JANMOR010000679.1:0-6307 GCA_031369435.1 Chitinophagaceae bacterium | reverse complement strand
AATTCAGAAATTTCTTTTCCGGTAATGATGGCATTCAAAACGTACAGTGGAGATGTTCCGATGTCGCCGTAAATAATGCCGAGTGCAATTAATAAACCTGCTGCCGTAGCTTTTGATGTGTGCTTTCCCACAAATTGTATTTAAGTGAGGATACGAACCAATGTTGATATTGGTTTTCTAATACGTGGTCAAAGGTAGGAGTTGGGTTGAAATTGTCAAGAAAAAAACAGCCGATAGCTATAAGTCGTTAGTCGCAAGCCTAAACAAACCGAATATTTTAGGCGATAGTTGATAGCCGGGAGTCATTAATAGCTGAAAGGCGGTTGTCTTTTTCCTGGCTAACGACTATCAACTAATGACTATCGGCTATCGACCGCCCTCCATAACAAACTCCCATCGCCGTAACTCAAAAAACGGAAATCGTGTGCTAAAGCATAATCGTAGATCTTTCGCCAATCATCACCTATAAATGCAGCTACCAATAATAATAAGGTAGAATCGGGTTGATGAAAATTGGTAATGAGAGCTTGGGCCAGTTGAACTTTGTAACCAGGTGCAATTAAGATTTGTGTATGACAGATGAGTTCATCGGTTTCATTTGTATACATCCAGTTGAGTAATGCATGCAATGCATCAGTTGTTGAAAAGGTTTGCGGCAGATCATATACATCCCATTGATGAATTTCCAGTTCTTCCATTGTTGCTGCAGGAAACTGATGTGCTTTTACACCCATCCAGTATAAACTTTCCAATGTTCTTAACGAAGTGGTGCCGACAGGTATAATGGTCTTTGATTGATAGTTGAGAATGGTTTCAATAGTTGATCGGCTCACCTGCATCCATTCTTTGTGCATATCATGATCCTTCATGGTTGCACTCTTCACAGGTTTAAACGTACCTGCACCTACATGCAAGGTAATATAGGTTTCTTCAATTCCTTTTTGTTGCAACTCCTTTAATAATGCATCAGTAAAATGTAACCCTGCTGTTGGTGCCGCCACACTCCCTTCTTCTTTAGCATATACAGTTTGGTAACGTTCATAATCGGCTTCTTCAGTTTTGCGTTGCAGGTAAGGTGGTAATGGAAGTACACCTGCATAGTGCAATACTTCTGCAAACGTAAAAGATGGCTGCCATGAAAATTCAATGATGAAATGATCAACTCTTTTTTCAACCAGTTCTGCAAAAAGTGAAAACGAATCGTTATTGATCAATAACTTTTTTTCGAGCAATCCCTGTTTCCATTTGGCTGCACCACCTACCAAACAGTTCCAGCGAACTTTACCGATGCTCATCATGGTCTGTGTGAGTTCTGTATCAGCAACCGGTTCCAGGCAAAAAATTTCTATAACGCCACCGGTTGATTTTTCAAACAATATTCTTGCTTCAATTACACGGGTGTTGTTAAACAGCAATAATGTTTCATTGGGGAGTTGCTGCCCGATGTTACGATAAACATCTTCACTAATGTTCCCGTTTTTGTAGATGAGCAATTTGCTTTCATCCCTCTGCGCCAATGGATAACGGGCAATGCGTTCATCGGGTAAGTTGTATGTATAATCTTTGATTTGTATTTGCGAAGGATGCATGCTGCAAAGAAAGAGAAATTGTTGGAACCGGGATTTGTGGGATTTGCTTAACTTAGTTTACCTGTTGGTGAAGAAATTTAGAGGATAAAAGATGGACAATAACTTTGATACTACACTTTTACGATGGGCTTCTATCCTGATGCTGACAGGAGGAATTACATTTTGGATTGGTGCATTCATTCCTCCATACAAACAATGGATGACTTCTGACATCAAAGAATACCTGACTATCATCAACGGCAACAGAAGAAATTGGTTTCTTATTCACACTCCAATGTTGCTGGGAGTAATACTGACTGCATTTGCTTTACCTCTCTTTTCTAAAGCCGTTTTATTTTCCAGTACCGGCACAATGTATTCAACGCTTGCATCCAACGTATTTTTATTCGGAGCAGTTTTTTTAGTGCTCAATTTTGCGTTTCGTCTTACGGTTACGCTTTGGGCAGCAAACCGTCTTTCAGAAACAGGTGAACTTGAAACCTGGTTTAAGACATGGATGGACTGGAGTAATTTGATATTTGCAGTTTACATGGTGCTTGCTTATTTGAGTTCAGCATTTTTCGGATTAGCCTTGCGTGACATTTCATTCGTTCCCGGTTGGGCAATTTGGTTTTGCATCATCTACGGTTTTTGCGGAAGTATAGGTTGCATTATTCGTTTCCCCCTATTCGCTCCGCCATTAATGATACATTTACCTTTCATTGTTACTGGCATCGTTTTAATTTTGAAAATCAGGTCATAAATCAAAATGGGAAGCCAACTGGTGCAGGTTTCACTACCTGATGCCAATGCGTTACTGGTTTAAGATTGATGCTGTTGCTGGCGTATCACAAAGCTGAACCAAATAACTTCTCTCCCAATACTTTCACAATGCTTTAGTAATCTTTTGGCTCTAATGTGCATCTATGGTATGCTAATTGAATCATAGTAAGTAATTAAAAACAAAGGAGCTATTATGAAAAAGTGGAACAATTGGATGTTTTTACCTGTATTGCTATTACTCATCGTGGGTTGCGGACCTGCTGCACATATTGAAAAAGACCAATCGGTTGATTTCAGCGGTTATAAAACCTTTGCATGGACTGATAAAGAGGATGAAGGCCGCAGTGATCACAATAAACGCAGCGATCTTACAGAAACGAATATTCAAAATGCAGTGAACAAAGAACTCAATAAAACAGGATGGAGCGAAACAAAACGCCGCCCCGATATTCTGTTGAGTTATGATCTGCTAATTGAACGTTCAACTGTAGAAAGCAGTAATCCTGTTTACACAAGGCCTACTTCAAGGACGGTGTACAGTCCGTATTACAGACGTTATTTTGTGGTGAACTATCCTTCACAATTTATGGGATATGACCGGAATGTGAGAGACATTAAAGAAGGCACTATTACGGTTACCATGATTGATGCAAAGAGTGGCAAAACAGTTTGGCAGGGTTGGGCAACTGAAGAAGTGAACAACCGCAACCTTACTTCAAAAGAAATAGATGCCACAGTTAAGTCTATTTTTAAAAAAGCCGATCTCGCAACAAGGTAATACAAACACAGTATTATAAACCCCTTTCATTTTCTGAAAGGGGTTTCTTTTTTGTTGTTATAAGCGGCCCTCAGCTACAAAAAAAACATCTGCAACAAATCTGTATGCATGTGTGAATGATGTAAATTTTTAAAGAAACATGTAACAGTTTAACTGCTTAACATGGTATATTTATTCAAGCACTACCGATCAATAAAATAAATATGGGAGTACAGATTGTAAAAATAAAATCAATTGATAAGGTTACTCATGATGTGCTGCAGATTGTAACTGAAAAACCTTTAGGTTTTTTCTTTGTTCCGGGGCAGGCAACAGATGTTTGTATTAACAAACCCAACTGGAAAGAGGAGAAAAGACCATTCACATTTACCTGTCTTCCTGTTAACAATTATCTTGAGTTTACTATTAAAACTTATCCTGCACACAAGGGTGTAACCAATCAACTCCTGCATCTTCAAAAAGATGACGAACTGATTTTACATGATGTATTCGGTGATATAAATTACCAGGGTGAGGGTGTATTTATTGCAGGTGGTGCAGGTGTTACTCCGTTTATTTCTATTTTCCGTCATCTTCAAACACAAGATAAAATTGGAAAGAACAAACTCCTTTTTGCCAATAAAACAAAGGCAGATATTATCCTGGAAGATGAATTTAAAAATATGTTGGGTAATCAGTTCATTAATATCTTATCAGATGAAGAAATGACCGGTTATGCACATGGATTCATTACGGAAGATTTTTTACGGGCAAACATTTCCGACAAAAACAAACCTGTTTATGTTTGCGGACCTCCACCCATGATGGAAGCAACAGAGAAGATACTGGCCAGGCTCCATATAGATGAACAATTAATTATTAAGGAGGCTTTTTAAGCATCCTGTTTCCTTCTTCTATTCATCATCTTCCTGGCTCTGCAACAGCTATTCAAATTTCCATTTGCAGCAGCCATAAAAATTCACACAGGAAATTGTTGAATTCTGATTAATATTGCTTGTCCTTTATACCCACCAAAACACATACCTATTCTTTGAGCCGGATCAGTTTTTACATTACCAGGTCATCTGCAATCCTTGTTATTGCAGCAGGTTTACTTGTCCTCTGGGGCTGGCAGATCAACAGCATTTCCCTCAAACAGATTTTACCCGAGATGGTTGCCATGAACCCCATGACTGCTCTGGCATTTATCTTTTGTGGCACTTCTTTTCTGCTACAAAATCAACAGGGTTACAAACGCATCATTGCAATGAGTCTTGCCATATTGGTATTACTGATTGCTGTACTAAGAATTTTTGCTGTGTTGGGTTTGTATGATGCAGGTATTGACCGTTTGCTGTTTACTGAACAATTGCAGGCAACATTGTATAGTGGTATACCCAACAATATGGTAGTGCATGCAGCAGTTGCATTCTTAATTTGTAGTTTATCACTAATGTTCCTGCACTTTGGTCGCATCAATGCATCGCAATGGTTGGCCTTACCGGTCAACGGGCTGAGCATGATTTCTGTAATTGGTTATACCTATCATATCAGCTCTTATTATGTGGTTACTTCTTTTATACCCATGTCGCTTCATACAGGTATTTGTTTTAATCTGTTTTCAATGGCGCTGTTGCTGGCAGAAAGCAGAAAGGGATTTATAGCTCAAATCACCAATATGCATGCTGGTGGAAAAGCGGCCCGTTTATTATTACCTGCCCTGGTTGTGATACCTGTTATATTAGGTTACTATGTTCTAAACGGTGTATTAAGAGATCGGTTCTCCGTAGTGGTGTGGGTAACACTGTTTGTATGTGCTGTAATTTTTATGTTTGGTGTATTGGTTTGGGTAACGGCCCACATCATCAATAAATTTGAAACGAAACGTTTGCATGAAAAACAGAAGGCCGATGAAGAACGTAAGCAAATGGCCGAATTTAAAATCAGGCAATCGCAGGAACGCTACTATGCACTCATGAACAGTGTGGATGGTATTGTGTGGGAAGCCGATGCACAAAGTTTTGCTTTTAGTTTTGTAAGCGACCAGGCAGAACGTATGCTGGGTTATCCTGTAGAACGATGGATCAATGAACCCCATTTCTGGGCCAACCATATTTATGAAGATGATCGCACAGAGGCCGTGAATTACTGTGCAAAGTCAACAGCCGAAGGCAAATCGCATCAATTTGAATATCGTATGATTGCCGCAGATGGACGCATTCTCTGGCTCCGTGATATTGTAGCTGTGATCATGGAAGATCATCAACCGGTGAGGTTGAGTGGTATCATGGTTGATATTACCGAGCAGAAAAAAATGGAGCTGGAGTTAAAAGACAAACAACTATCACAACAAAAACTGATCACTGAAATAACGATCCTTGCACAGGAAAAAGAACGCAACGAGCTGGGTCTTGAACTGCACGATAATATCAATCAACTGCTGAGTGTTGTGAAATTATATCTCGGTGTGGTAAAATCAGAAAAGACATTTAACGAAGATATTCTTGCTAAGAGTTACCTGCATTTAGAAGAAGCGATACAGGATATCAGGAAATTATCACATTCACTGGTGGCACCTTCACTTGGTCATGACGGATTAAAAGAAGCACTGGAAGATTTGGCAGAAAGTGTGCAGGAGCTGAATAAAATAGACATCCGGATATTGGTTGATGAAGATTTTGAAGCTTTGCTGAAGGATAAAAAGAAAGAACTGATGCTGTATCGTATAGTACAGGAACAGTTGAACAACATTATCAAATATGCAAATGCAAGTGAAGTGATCATCCGTTTGCAACAGCAGGGCAACAACCTCAACCTGTTTATTCATGATAATGGAATTGGTTTCGATATTGATCAGCAGGGAACCGGTATTGGTTTAAAAAACATCAACAGCCGTGTTCATTTTTATTCGGGTAAAATGGAATTGACCTCTTCTCCCGGGCAAGGCTGTACCCTGGAGGTTTCTATCCCGTATGAATAAGCAAACTGCAATGCCTTGTTGATCGTTTCATCATCCGGTTGCTACCGGATCAACCAATGAACTTACACTTCTTCCCTCACCTATCTTTGCAAACAAATTAAACGATTATGGAATTAGGTGTAGGCATGTTTGGCGATATTCATTTCAACCAAAACGGTGAAGCACAACCGGTAGGTGAAAAATTACGGGAACTGATTGAAGAAATTAAACTCATGGATG
>JANMOR010000644.1:0-7727 GCA_031369435.1 Chitinophagaceae bacterium | reverse complement strand
TTTACTGGCTTATTTGTTTTTTGGAAATTCACTTTAAGACAATATTTACATCATCGGCAAAGAACCTTTATATCCATCTGTTATCTTCGCCACCAATAATTGTTCTGCATGAAGAAATATTTCGGTTTGATTGTCGCCATTACTCTCAGCTTTTTATCTTTTGCCCAAACCCCTCAAACACTCAATAGTGCAGAGATCTTATTGGGTCTTAAAAAGCTGAAAGTAATCGGTAGTGTCTTATACATCGCTGCACATCCTGATGATGAGAATACAAGATTGCTAGCTTATTTAAGTAAAGAGCGTTTATACCGTACAGGTTATTTAAGCATGACCCGTGGCGATGGCGGACAAAACCTGATTGGTGATGAACAGGGAATTGAATTAGGAATGATCCGCACACAGGAATTATTATCAGCAAGAAGAATGGATGGAGCTGAACAGTTCTTTACCCGTGCTTATGATTTTGGTTTTTCCAAAACAACCGATGAAACATTACACATCTGGGATAAAGAAAAAATATTGAGCGATGTAGTGTGGGTGATTCGAAAGTTTCAACCCGATGTAATCATGACAAGATTCCCTCCGGATAATAGGGCAGGGCATGGTCATCACTCTGCTTCGGCTGTACTTGCCCGTGAAGCATTTGATGCAGCAGCAGATCCTGCACGTTTTCCAGAACAATTTAAATATGGTGTAAAACCGTGGAAGGCCAAACGCATTATTTGGAATACATTCAACTTTGGTGGTGCTAATACCACCAGCAACGATCAATTAAAAGTTGATGTGGGTGTGTATAATCCATTGCTGGGAAAAGGATATGGTGAAATAGCCAGTGAAAGCCGCAGCCAGCATAAAAGCCAGGGATTTGGTGTGCCCCGTCAACGTGGTTCTGCTATCGAATTCTTTACACTCACCGGTGGTGATGCCATGCAAAACGATTTTGCTGAAGGGATTGTAACAGACTGGAGCAGGTATGAAGGCGGGTCAGTTATTAATCAAATGATTGATGCTGTAGTTGCCAATTATTCATTTCAAAATCCATCAGCTTCTGTAAAAAGTTTAATTGAATTGTATAAAGCAATTGAAAAAATAAATGATGGTGACTGGAAGATCAAGAAACTGGAAGAAATAAAATATTTGATTGAAGCATGTGCAGGATTATTTCTGGAAGCTGTTTCTACAGAACAGTTTGCAGTGCAGGGCGATTCCTTACATGTAAACATCACCATTTCAAACAGAAGTGATACAAAAGCAGAACCTGTTTCAATTATGCTCAGTAACAAACAGGCAGCAACAATAAAACCAAACAAACTGCTTGTAAAAAATGTATTGTTGCGTGACCGTATCAATTTTGTTGTTCCATTAACCCAACCTGTATCGCAACCCTATTGGTTAACCAATACAAATCCCAAAGGATCTTTTACAATATCCGATCAACTGTTGATAGGAAAGGCTGAAAGCGATCCTGCATTTACCGCATCCTTTATTTTAAAAATAGAAGGCGAGACATTCGTTTTTGAAAAACCTGTGATGTACAAGTTTACCGATCCCGTGAAAGGTGAAATTTATTGGCCGTTAGTAGTTGTTCCAAAAGTATCATTGGAACCCGAACCAAAAGTGTTTGTTTCAAGTGGAACAACAGGTAAAGCAGGAAATATTCATCTGCGTTCATTTACAACATTCAATACAACAGGAATTAATATACAGGCACAAGGCAGCAATGGTATTATAAAAACTGAAATAAAGAATGCTGAATCAGGTTCAATAATGAATGCCAATACAGATAAAATTATTCCGGTTACAATTACGAAAGAAAATCTTTCAACAGATATCAATTTCTGGGTTGATGAAAATGGAAGGAAATGGAAGGATAGTTATCACCAGATCAATTATGATCATATACCACGCATAAATTATTTTGATGAACCTGTTATTAAATCATTTACAAGCAATGTAAAAATTGCATCCAAAAAAATCGGCTACATCAATGGTGCAGGCGATAAGGTTGCTGAGAGTTTAACGCAAATGGGTTATATCGTTTCTTTCCTTGAAGAAAAAGATATTACTGCTGCCAATCTGAAACAATACGATGCAATTGTTACAGGCATCCGTGCTTATAATGTACATCCCTGGCTCAACAATGCTTATGATGCATTGATGCAATATGTAAAAAATGGTGGAGTACTTTTTATTCAATACAACACCAGTAACCAGTTGGGAACAGTAAAAGCAAAAATGTCGCCTTATCCTTTTAATATTTCCAGGAACAGGGTTACAGAAGAAGATGCCAAAGTCAGTTTTCTTGTTCCAACTCACCCTGTGTTGAATTATCCCAACAAGATCACCCAAAAAGATTTTGAAGGTTGGGTGCAGGAGCGTAGTGTGTATGAAGCTGATAATATTGACAGCAACTTTGTTTCTATTCTGGGAATGAATGATGCAGGTGAACCTCAACGTAACGGCAGTTTAATTGTTGCTGATTATGGTAAAGGACGATTTGTTTACAGTGCTGTTGCTTTTTTTCGCCAGTTACCGGCGGCTGTTCCCGGTGCTTATCGTTTAATGGCTAACTTGCTGGCGAAGCCACGGGTGTCAGGACGTTGAAAACTTCAGACACCTTAAATGAAACCAGTTTCAATTAGAATACAGATGAGTAATAAAAAGCAGTCATCTATTGAAAGAACTTTGTTGATTGGGTTGGGGCTGGGATTATTGATCGGCTTCATCAGCAAGCGGATTGCTTATGGCTTGTTACTGGGAATTGGATTGAGCCTGTTTTTAATGTATATGTTACGGCCCAACAATGATGAGAGAAAATAAACAAATGAACAACTTGCCCGATAAAAAAGAATCTACCTGGAACGTCTGGTACATCAGCGTTGCAATGGTATTAGTATTACTCATCATCTTCTTTTATTTCTTCACCCAACAGTTTTCATGAATTTTCAACTTACCGACTGGCTTGTATTGATTGTAACATTGCTTGCTGTAATTGCATATGGTGTATACAAAAGCCGTTCGAGTAAAAACCTGGAAGGTTATTTTTTAGGCAACAGGCAAATGCCGTGGTGGGTGATCATGTTAAGCATCATGGGTACACAAGCCAGTGCGGTTACGTTCTTAACAGCACCAGGACAGGCCTATACCGATGGAATGCGTTTTGTACAATATTACTTTGGTTTACCATTAGCAATGATCGTGTTGTGTATTACGTTTGTCCCACTATTTCATAAACTGAAATTATTTACAGCCTACGAATTTTTGGAAAAACGATTTGATGTGAAAACAAGATCGCTCACTTCATTTTTGTTTTTATTATCAAGAGGATTAAGTACCGGCATCAGCATATTTGCTCCTTCACTTATATTGAGCAGCATGTTGGGTTGGGATATCTATGTTACAAATATTGTAATGGGTGGTTTAGTGATCCTTTATACCGTAAGCGGGGGTGCCAAAGCAGTTGCTTATACACAGCAGATTCAGTTTGTGATTATTTATGCAGCAATGTTTATGGCAGGTTATTATGCTATCACTTCGTTGCCAAAAGGAATTGGTTTTACAGATGCATTACATGTGGCAGGAAAAAGCGGCAGGCTCAACATCATTACAACCGGGATTACAGAAAATGGTTTTGACTGGAAGGACAAGTACAATCTTTGGAGTGGTTTGATTGGTGGATTTTTTCTGGCCTTAAGTTATTTTGGAACGGATCAAAGCCAGGTAGGGCGCTATCTTACGGCAAAAGATAACCGTGAAAGCAGGTTAGGGTTGCTGATGAATGGGTTTGTAAAAGTACCCTTGCAGTTTTGCATTCTGCTGATCGGGTGTTTGCTCTTTGCCTATTATTCTTTTTTTAAAGCACCGGCTTTTTTTAATAAAACACAGGAAACAGTTGTACTAAAGAGTGTATATGCTGAACCTTATAACCGGGCTTCTGCACAATACGCACAATTACAGGAAGAAAAAAAACAGACAGCCGTTGCCATTACAGATGCTTTAAAAGAAAAAAATGAAACAGCTGTAGCCGATGGACGGAACAGGTTGCAGCAAATTGAAATAGCAGGGAAAGAGATCAGAACTGAAATGAAGAGTCTGATCAGCAAAGCAGATCCAAACGCTGATACAAATGATACCAATTATATCTTTCTTCGTTTTGTTAGCGATGTATTACCAACTGGTTTAGTAGGATTGATCATCGCCATTATTTTCTTAGCAGCATGGGGAAGTATAGCCGCTGCATTAAATTCATTGGCATCATGCACTATGTGCGATTTTCATCAGAAATTTTCAAAAAAGCAACTAACCGAGAAAGAAGAATACCGTTGGGGAAAAATCTATACAATGTTTTGGGGAGTGTTTTGTATGGTGATTGCATTCTTTGCTTACAACCTCGGCAACAGTTTAATTGAAGCGGTGAATATACTGGGCAGTTGGTTTTATGGAACCATCCTCGGTATTTTCCTGGTTGCATTCTATTTAAAGAGGGTGGGAGGAAATGCTGTATTTATTGCTGCTATCCTTTCAGAGATACTGGTGATCAGCATTTACTATATAGATATCATTTCTTTTTTATGGCTGAATGTTATTGGTGCAGTGGCTGTTATATTGCTTTCTGTCTGTATTCAAACTTTAACAAGTCTTAAAAAGGCATGATTTGGCGAAATGACATTATTTTTGCCGGATGAAAAATAAACTATTGATTTTTGTATCTGTTTTGATTGTATCGGTGCTGTTTCTTCAATGTGGTAAAGATTGTGCCAGAGAAGAATGTGAAATCCAACCCCCGGCAACTTTTTCTTTCCGTTTATTAAATAGTGCAAATAAAGATCTGTTGGTTGGTGCAGCCAAACAGTATGATACATTGAATTTGAATATTTCAGCCAAACGAGTAAGTAACGGAAATGTAGAAAATATTAAACGTCTCTTTTATTTTATAGGAGATAGTATTGCTACAACAGGGTTTACGGTAAATAAAGATTATGCTGTTTATTATTTATCACTCAACAATACCGTTACCGATTCTATGTTCTTTGGATTTAACAGCAGGCAATCGACCTGTTGCGATATGAGTAATTATTATCTCAGCCGTTTAAATACAACTGATATTACAGGCGGTCTTCCTTTACCCATTACCAACGGATACGTTATCAGAAAATAAAAAAACACTATTCCATAAAAAACCTCCAATCTTGATTGGAGGTTTTTTACTTTATAAGAAATTTTACTTCAAATCTTTTTGCAGCTTTTCATTTAATGCAACATAATCTCCGTTCTTAGCTTCTTTGGCCAGTTCCATTGATTTCAGGGAGACAGTCATTGCCTCTGTTTTCTTTCCCTGCTTCGCTAATACTTTTGCTTTTTGATAATACACCCAGAAAGCTTTTGGATTTTGCTCAATAGCTTTATCAAACCAAACAATTGCCTGGTTCAGATCTTTATTGTTCTCTGCATAATAAGCAGCAGCAGCAAAGTAAGGGCGGCTATCGCTCTTCATGATTGTTTCAATCTGTTTCATTACTTTACCATCAACATCAGTTGAAATGGGCAATGTAATAAAAGTCTTATCCCAGAATAAAGTGAGGTCGAGTGCATTATCCTTCACATTGTCGAACGACATGGTAAACGTTTCTGTTACCCATTCTGTTTTGATTGCTTTTGCTTTCACTCTCACTACATCCATTTCCTGTTTGTAATCAGCAGGTGATGTTACATCCGTTTGTTTAGTGATGATCAGTGTCCATTCATCAGCAGCAGGAATAGTTAAGAACCCATATTTGCCGGCAGGTATTTTTGTGCCGCCAATCATTACTTCATCCGTGAAAGTTAAAACGGTTGCACTGTTGGCACCGGTACGCCATACTTTATCAAAAGGAACCAGGTCGCCAAAAATTTTACGGCCTTTCATGTTAGGGCGGCTGTAAGAAAGTTCAATGTTTCCTAAACCAAAATCCTGTTTAATCGTTTGCGGTGTTGATGGCTGAGGTGTTTTTAATTGTTGTGCATCTGCCATAAAAACAAGGGCAAAGCATAGTGCTGAAAAAAATATTCGTTTCATGTTGACAAGTTTATTTAGGGGGCAAAGGTAGGGAAGTGACTGAAAGTGAAATAAAGATTTCATGAATGGTCATAATCAAAACAGAACGGTGAAACGGGTACGTTCCGTTTTACCTGTTTTTGATTTCCATTTGGGGCCATCTTTAATGATGCGGATGGCTTCTGTATTGCAGTTGCTGCAATTAGATCGTTCTACTTTCAGGTTGGCTATTGTACCATCGGGCCTTACATCAAAGGATACTTCTACTTCTTTTATTTTATTGGCCATTCGTTCTTCCTTCAGGTTGTCATCACGAAGATTATTAGCAACATATTTACTGTAATTGTTCCAGCCATCTACCGGCTCGGTGTATAATTCATCTTCTTCTGTTTTCATAGAAGAAGCCCGGTCTTTATTTCTTTCATATAATTTTTTTTCTGTGGGGGCATTGGCAATAACTGCCTGGTCTTTCAATACAATACGTTGTGTTTGGTTACTGCGTATCTGTAATGAGTTGCTGAAATAACCAACCGATTTGGTTTCAATATTTAAAACACTGTCGGCCGCAATTAATGTAAACTTTCCATTCACATCAGCATAAGTACCCACACCCGAATTCTTTTCAGTGATATTGGCAAAGGGGAGTGGTTGATTGTTTTCATCAACAACTATTCCGTTAAATTGATTAAAAGGTTTATCAGTTGATTTTTTTTGTTTTTGCATTTGCACCACTTCTGATTCATTGAATTTACTATCATCCCTCTTTGATACGGATGGGGTAGTTGCAATTACAACACCTGAATTGGGTTGAGTTGTTACAATAGGTGGTTTTATAGCAGCAATGGAGGGTTTGCTGGAGGAAATTTTTCCTGGTACAGTTTTCGTTTCTCTTTTACCTGATGTTGCAGGTGCTACAGGATTAACAACTACTGGCTGCTGATCATTGATTGCAACTGTAGCTGAATCAACAATGGTTTCAGACTGAACGGTTGATACTGAGTCCTGTTTTACAAGTTCAGCTATTGGAGCAGAGCTTTTTTCTTCTGTTTTATTCAATGTTTGGTACAGCAGAACCGATCCGCCTAATAAAATGATGAAGCCTGCTGCAATCCGCATCCATGGACGAAAGAATCCTGTTATAACTTTTGCCTGTTTTTTATTTTTTACTGAAAGTCTTTCCTTCAGTTGAGTAAGATCAGCCTGCACATTTATTTTACCAGCAGCAGAACGATAACCATCTACTGCTTCTGCAAGAAAAGGATCATCCATCATGGCCTCTTCAAAAGCATGCATTTCAACAGCACTCATCCTGTTGCTTATATACCGTTCAATATCGTTTGCGTTGTAATTGATCTTTTTTGTTTTACTAATAACTAATTACTACCGGCTTCCGGCAATTCCTCCTTCCATACAAAGTTTCAAATTTCTACGTCCATTCTGAATATAACTCCTCACTTTATTCCATTCAATGCCTGTTTCTTCGGTTATGTCGTTATAACATTTGCCCTGCAGGTAAAACAAAGTAACACAGGTTTTTTGTTCGGTAGGTAGTTGTTCCAAACATTTTTCCATACTGTTTAATTGGTCTTCCCGCTGCAATACGCTGTTCAGATGCAGCATTTCCTCCGTTTGCATAAACTGTTCCGGAATTTCTATCGTTGAATGACCTTTTTCTTTCCGCAGCTGCATGAGG
>JANMOR010000638.1:0-7264 GCA_031369435.1 Chitinophagaceae bacterium | reverse complement strand
AGTAGTAAAAGAGAAAGTGCTACGCTTTCTCTTTTTTATAAAATATTTTTTTTCTATACAGTTTTCAAAAAGAGAAAATGTCTAATTGATTTAAATTACAAGTATGAATTACGCAAGTAAAAAATTATATACAGGATTAGTTCTCTTGTTTGTTGTAGTAAGTGCAAAAGCACAGTATCCTGACATACCTAAAGATGTTCAGCAGGCATCAGATTCTTTGATGCGTGCTGCCAACAAACATTCCGATTCAGCATGGCAGATTGCCTGGCCCATTATTCAGAAAGAAGCAAAAGAGGGGAAACCTTATATTCCATGGGCTTCACGTGTTGATGAATTGCCACAAGCAGATATTGCTGCATTCCCCGGTGCTGAAGGTGGTGGTAAATATAGTTTTGGCGGACGTGGCGGCAAAGTGATTGTTGTTACAAATTTAAATGATGATGGTTCCGGTAGTCTTCGTTGGGCATGTGAACAGGGAGGCGCAAGAATTGTGGTGTTTAATATTGCGGGTATCATTCGTTTAAAATCGCCGTTGATGATCCGTGCTCCATATATTACCATTGCCGGTCAAACAGCTCCGGGTGATGGCGTATGTATTGCAGGTGAAAGTGTGTGGATCAACACTCATGATGTAATCATCCGTTATATGCGTTTTCGTCGTGGTGAAACGTGGGTTGGAAGAAGAGATGATGCAATTGGTGGTAACCCAATTGGAAATATTATCATTGATCATGTAAGTGCAACATGGGGCCTGGATGAAAACATGAGTATGTACCGGCACATGTATAATGATAGCACTGGAAAAATTGAAGATAAATTCGGCACAGTAAATATTACGATTCAGAATTCCATTTTTGGTGAAGCACTCGATACATGGAATCATGCGTTTGGCAGCACATTGGGAGGTGAGAATTGTACATTCATGCGTAATCTTTGGGCTAACAATGCAGGACGTAATCCTTCTGTAGGATGGAACGGAGTTTTCAATTTTGCAAACAACGTTATTTTTAACTGGGTGCACAGAAGCATTGATGGAGGTGATTACAGAGCGCAGTTTAATATCATCAACAATTACTTTAAACCAGGACCTGCAACACCAAAAAATTCACCTATAGGTCACAGAATTTTAAAACCCGAAAGCGGAAGAAGTAAACTGAGCGAAAAATATTATGGCAGAGCTTATGTACATGGTAATATCATGGAGGGGTTTCCTGCCGTCACCAAAGACAACTGGAATGGTGGTGTACAGATAGAAGGAGAAAATGATGCAGTTGAATACGACCAAACGATGAAATGGCCGAAACCATTGCCCATGCCGGCTATCACGATCTTATCAGCCGAAGATGCAAAAACATATGTGTTGGCAAATGCAGGTGCAACATTACCTAAGCGTGATGCAGTAGATACAAGAATTGTAAAGCAGGTAACAACCGGAAAGATTGAAGTTGACCCGAATGTGAAGCCACCGGCAACACAATTCAAACACCGCCGTATGCCGATTGATTCATACAAGATCGGTATCATTACTGATCCTTCGCAGGTGGGAGGTTATCCTGAATATAAAGGAACGCCTTATGTTGATAGCGATATTGATGGCATGCCTGATGCATATGAAGTAAAGAATGGATTGAACCCAAAGAATTCAACAGATGCAGGTAAACTGACAAAGAATGGTTACAGCAATATTGAAAATTACCTGAACAGTGTAGTGGACATTAAAAATGTAAAACCAATACCAGCGGTGAAAAAATAAGCAACACCGGTTATAAAGTTCTGTTTGTATCTTTTAGTAAGTAATGGTTCAACAGTAACTTTAGAGTGTATTCAAATTCAACCGGCAAACAGTGAATAAAAAAATTTCATACAAGGGTCTATTTCTTTTCTGCTTATTTACACAACAGGCTTTACCTGCACAAAAGCAGGTAAAGCCTGTTCCTCCTTTATATATTGAGAAAGGGAAGTTGATCTATACTGCAGATGATCAAGGTAATCGTATTCCTGATTTTTCTTACTGCGGTTACAAAGCATCGGAACAACCAATACCAACTATTGAAGTGAAAGTTGTTGTGCCGGTGAAAGCAGGCGATGCAACTTTACGCATTCAATCGGCGTTGGATTATGTGGCTTCATTACCTGTTGATGCTAATGGATTTCGTGGCACAGTGTTATTGCAAAAAGGGACTTATGAAGTGTTTGGTCAGTTGCGCATTACTGCAACTGGTGTTGTGTTACGGGGTAGTGGTGTAAATGCAACAACGATTGTTGGTGCTGGAACAGGGCGATTGGCATTGATTAAAATTGTTGGGAAGAATACCATCAGTCGTGAAATGACAGGATTGAAAATAACTGACGCATATGTGCCTGTTAATGCAATGAGTTTTCATGTTGATCAATCAATCACTTTAAAAGATCATTCCAATAAGATTATTATACGTCGACCTTCAACAGCCAACTGGATTCAAACATTAGGTACAGATGTTTTTGGCGGTGGTATTTCTGCTTTGGGTTGGAAACCCGGCGATAGAGATTTATTCATTGATCGCACTATTACAAAAGTAGAAGGCAATACAATTTTTATTGATGCACCTATCACCACAACGTTGGATACTACTTATGGCGGCGGTTATATTTACTTTTATAATAATGATGGAAGGATTAGTAATTGTGGTATTGAAAATATCAAATTGATTTCTACATATGATAAAACAAATCCGAAAGATGAAGATCATCGTTGGAATGCAATTAATATTGAAAATGCAGAAGACTGCTGGGTACGGCAAATCAGCTTTCAACATTTTGCAGGAAGTGCAGTGAGTGTTTTGGAAACATCCAAACGCATCACTGTTGAAGATTGTATTTCCTTAGCACCTGTTTCAGAAATTGGAGGACAACGTCGTTATACTTTTTTAACAACGGGTCAGCAAACATTGTTTCAGCGTTGTTATGCCGAGTATGGCTATCATGATTTTGCTGTGGGCTTTTGTGCACCCGGTCCGAATGCATTTGTACAATGTGAATCGATCATGCCTTATAGTTTCAGTGGTACAATTGACAGTTGGGCAAGTGGCGTTTTGTTTGATGTAGTAAATGTTGATGGTAATGCTTTAAGGTTAGGCAATCGTGGTCAGGATGCTAACGGTGCAGGGTGGACGGCCGCTAACAGTTTATTCTGGAACTGCAGTGCAGCTCGCATCGATTGCTACAAACCACCAACAGCACAAAACTGGGCATTCGGCTGCTGGAGCCAGTTTGCAGGTGATGGTTACTGGAACGAATCGAACAATACCGTTACACCAAGAAGTTTATACTATGCACAGTTGCGTGAACGCTTAAATAAAAATCTAGATCAACAGGCGCAGATCATGGATGTGCCGACAGAAGCAAGCAGTAGTCCATCGGTTGAAACTGCAATGGAATTAACGAAAGAAGCAATAAAACCAAGAATGCAACTGAAAAAATGGATTGAAGAAGCATCGAAACGAAACCAAATAAATATAAATTATCAAGTAAGTAATGTTTTATCTCCGTTTGAATTTAACAGGCTCTTAAAAATAGCAGAGTCTAAAACGCCTCCGCCAACTGGCGGAGTTGGGGGGGCTTTAATTAAGAACGGCATATTGGTAAGGGGAGATGTATTACTTACAGGCAAACGTTCAAACGTTCAATGGTGGAGTGGTGGTGTACTGGGCAGAGATATTCAACAAGCCAAATGGCATATCACCCGTTTTGTTCCCGGTCGTGCAGGAAAAGGATTAACTGATGACCTTAACGAAGTGGTGAGTGAAATGAAAACTTCAAACACAATTGCAATTGAACACAATTATGGTTTGTGGTACGACAGAAGAAGAGACGATCATCAACGTGTACGCCGAATGGATGGTGAAGTATGGCCACCTTTTTATGAATTGCCATATGCAAGAAGCGGAAAAGAAACTGCATGGGATGGTTTGAGTAAATACGATTTGACGAAGTTCAATTTATTTTACTGGAGCCGCTTGAAACAGTTTGCTGATCTTGCCGATCAGAATGGATTGCTACTCATACATCAGAATTATTTTCAGCACAACATTATTGAAGCTGGTGCACATTATGCTGATTTCCCCTGGCGTACTGCCAACAATATCAACAACACGGGTTTTGTTGAGCCGGTGAATTATGCAGGTGATAAACGCATTTTTTATGCGGAGCAGTTTTATGATATTTCAAATCCTGTTCGCAGAGAATTGCATAAAAAGTATATCCGCCAATGTTTAAATAATTTCAAAAACAATAACGGAGTCATTCAATTGATCGGTGAAGAGTTTACAGGCCCAACACATTTTGTAAAATTCTGGCTGGATGTGATTCGTGAATGGGAGAAAGAAACCGGCAAACATCCAATCATCGGATTAAGTGTAACGAAAGATGTACAGGATTCTATTTTAGCAATGCCTGCTTATGCAGCCGTTGTTGATCTCATAGAAATCCGTTACTGGCATTACCAGGCCGATGGCACATCCTATGCACCAAAGGGTGGAGAGAATCTTGCTCCACGTCAGCATGCCCGTTTACTTAAACCAAAGAAAACAAGTTTCGAACAGGTGTATCGAGCTGTGAAAGAGTATCGCACAAAATATCCAGCGAAAGCTGTTGTGTACAGTGGTGATAGTTACCCTGAGTTTGGTATGGCAGTATTTATGGCGGGAGGAAGTTTACCTGTATTACCTGCAGACATTGATGCTGCATTGTTGAAAGCTGCAGCAGGTTTGAAGCCTATAGCATCAAGCAATGCCAATGAATATGTATTGAGCGATGGGAAGACAAGTATTATTTATAACATAGTAACAAGAAAAATTGAGAGAAGATGATGTTTTTGTCAGACGCCCTCGTCGGACGAAAAATTGAAAGATGAATTTGAAATCTGTCAGACGAGGGCGTCTGACGGAGAGATAAAAGTTAATCAGAATTACAGAACCATGAATGGAGCGTCGCAACATAAGATCAATCAAGGCTCAAAAGCAAGCAACATAATAATAAGCTATGTATTCATACTGTTGTGTTTGTTTGCAGGTTTAAAAGTTTCTGCACAGGTGCATCAATTGAAAGTTTCCGCCAACAATCGCTTCTTTCAAACTGCAGATAGCAACCCTTTTTTCTGGATTGGTGATACAGGGTGGTTGCTGTTTGTAAAATGTAACAGAGAGGATGCTGTGCATTATCTCGAAACAAGAAAGCAACAGGGCTTTAATGTAATACAGGTAATGGTACTGCATGATATGAACAATACTAAAAATGTGTATGGTGATTATGCTTTGATCAATGAAGATGCGTCAAAACCCAAAGTTACTCCCGGAAATAATTTTGCTGATACAACTGCATACGACTACTGGGATCATGTTGATTTTATAATAAATGAAGCAGCCAAACGTGGTATGTATATGGCGCTGGTTCCGGTATGGGGCAGTAATGTAAAAGGTGGAAAAGTAACTCCACAGCAGGGCGAAGCTTATGCAAAATTTTTGGCATTGCGTTATAAAAACAAAAGCAATATCATATGGCTTAATGGTGGCGATGTAAAAGGTACAGAAGGGATGGATGTTTGGAAAACCATCGGCACAACAATTAAGAAATATGATTCTAAACATTTAATGACTTATCATCCAAGAGGAAGAACTTCTTCCAGTGATTGGTTTCACAATGAAGCATGGCTTGATTTTAATATGTTTCAAAGTGGTCACAAAAATTACGCACAGGATACCGTTAGTACAGAAACCAATCATTATGGTGAAGACAACTGGAAATTTGTTGATGTGGACTACAAGCTAAAGCCTGTTAAACCAACATTGGATGGTGAGCCTTCGTATGAAAATATTCCGCATGGTTTACATGATAGTACACAACCACGTTGGAAAGATGCAGATCTGCGGCGTTATGCTTACTGGAGTGTGTTTGCAGGTGGCGCCGGTTTTACTTATGGTGAAAATGCAACCATGCAGTTTAATAAAATGGGCGATTGGACGGCCAACTATGGTGTAACTGCCGGTTGGAAAGAATCGATTAAATCGCCTGGTGCAACACAAATGATACATTTAAAAAAACTCATGCTGAGCAAATCGTATTTCGACCGTGTACCTGCACAGGAGCTGGTGGTTGATAATGAAGAACGTTACAACCGTGTTGCTGCAACAAGGGGGAGTAACTATGCAATGTTCTATGTGTATAATGGGAGAGATTTTAAAATTGATTTGTCGAAGTTGAAGTTTGTGCTTTCGAAAGCAAATTGGTTTAATCCTGCTTCCGGCAAACAACAACCGGTTAAAGGATTTAAAAAAGGTATGGTCAGTTTTGATCCGCCCGGTGAACAGAAAGATGGAAATGATTGGGTATTGATCTTGGAAAAATAATAAGCATGCGTTTGAAGTCAGTAATTAATTATTGCTCGTTGCTCATCTTGCTTACTTCCTGTTCAGGTAAAGCATACCTGTTCACTTCCTTTCATGAGCCGGCAAATGAAGGCTTGCGGATGTTGTACAGTTATGATGGGAAACATTGGACAGATTTAGATACAGTTCTTTTACAGCCGAAAGTAGGCAACCAGATAGTGATGCGTGACCCATCAATGGTACAAGGACCTGATGGAACTTTTCATTTGGTATGGACGAGCAGCTGGCGTGGTGATCTTGGTTTTGGTTATGCTTCATCAAAAGATTTATTGCATTGGAGTGAACAACAGTTTATTCCTGTGATGAAGAATGAACCAACAACAGTGAATGTATGGGCGCCGGAATTATTTTATGATGATGAGCAAAAGCAATACATCATTATCTGGGCCAGTTGTATTCCGGGCAGGTTTGAACGGGGCATTGAAGAAGACAGCAACAATCACAGGATTTATGTAACTACAACACCGGACTTTAAAACCTTCAGTGAAACAAAATTGTTTTTCGATCCAAAGTTTAGTGTAATTGATGCTGTGATCGTTAAACGAAAGAAAGATGAGTACGTACTGGTGTTGAAAGATAACACAAGACCAGAGCGGAATATTAAAGTTGCATTTGGCACTTCGCCGCTTGGTCCCTGGAATAATATTTCAAAATCCTTCTCTGATCAATTCACTGAAGGACCAACGGTGGTAAAACTGAAAGATGAATGGCTGATTTATTTTGATAGCTATCAGAAGAAGATTTATGAAGCAATGGCAACCAAAGATTTTGTGCAGTTTGAAAACATTACAACATCTGTACAAGTGCCGCAGGGACATAAACATGGAACGATTGTCGGGGTA
>JANMOR010000599.1:0-1711 GCA_031369435.1 Chitinophagaceae bacterium | reverse complement strand
AATTGGGTATTTGTGTTGTGCGATAGTAATGAACAGCCTTTGCTCATGACATGGAAGATGTTCATCAAATATGCCTTCGATATTTTTCTGATCGGAGATACATTGGTATTTGACCAAACAATCAACTGGTGTTTGTTTAATTACCACGAAGGACAATTGTTCTTTGGAAAGGATGCTGTTTACGATACAACAGAGGATGAAGAAAAAATGCAACAACTGAATGAGCGAAAGAAAAACTTTCCGCACTTTAAACATCCGTATTTGTAACGTTAGTTGAGTTGCATCATCTGGTCTTTTCCTTCCTGTAAAATTCTTTAAAGATCAATCGCAGACTCTGATCATAAGTAACATAATTGTACAACCAGTTGGTGAATACAAAGAACCTGTTCTTTACACCAAGGATCAGCATCAGGTGTAAACCCATCCAGATGAGCCATGCAAGAAAGCCACCGAAATGTAATTTCGGTTTAGGTACATCCACTACAGCGAGGTTACGTCCTACCGTTGCCATTGCACCTTTGTCTTTATAGTTAAATTCTTTGAGTGTATCTCCTTTTTGAATCCGTTTTAAATTTTCTGCGAGTAATGTTGCCTGTTGAATAGCAACCGGCGCCACCTGCGGATGTCCGTTTGCAAACTGCTCTTCTTCCATATAAGCAATATCGCCAATAGCAAATACATCCTTTGATTGCAATACATGATTGTAACGGTCAACTTTAATACGGTTGCCTCTTGCAATTAAACTTTCATCAATCCCTGCAGGAATATTTCCTTTAATACCTGCTGCCCATATCACCAATGAAGAATGAATGGTTGTACCATCTTTCAGAGTTACCGTTTTCCCATCATAATTTTCGAGTAAGGAATTGGTCATTACGGTAACACCTAAACGTTGCAGGTATCTTAAACTGTCGGCACTGCTTTCCTCACTCATAGCTGCCAAAGTTTTTCCTGTTCCTTCCAGTAAATAAATATTCATTTTGCTGAAATCAAGTTCAGGATAATCTTTGGGCAGCACATATTTTTTCATTTCGGCAATGGCGCCGCTTAACTCCACTCCTGTTGGGCCGCCACCCACTACAACAATGTTCATCAGTTGTTGCAGCTCATCAGCATTGTTTGCATGCAATGCATCTTCAAAATTATGAATGAGTTTATGACGTAGCTGCAATGCTTCCACTGTTGATTTCATAGGGAATGCATATTGCTCAAGGTTTTTATTGCTGAAGAAATTGGTGGTAGCTCCGGTTGCAATTACCAGGTAATCGTATGAATAACTGTCTTCGGTTGTAGTTACTTTTTTAGCAGCAGTATCAATACTGGTTACCTCTGCCATACGAATATGAACATTCTTACTGTTTTGAAAAGCCTTTCTTAAAGGGAAAGAAATATTAGAGGCATCCAATGCCGCTGTTGCCACCTGGTAAAACAAAGGTTGGAACTGATGATAGTTGTATTGGTCAATCAGGGTGATTTCAAAACCTTCTTTGTTGCTGAGTAACCTGGCTAAACGCAAACCTCCAAAGCCGCCGCCAAGTATAATGAGTTTCATAATTGATTGTTTGACCCTGTAAAATTACACAATTTTCAGTATTTATTGAAAATATCAGAAACTAATTATTTTTTATCATTGATTAAGCCTAAAACTCCTTTCTCGAAAACAAAAAACCCCGCTTTTAAACGGGGGTTCTGAAATACAGAAAAATGGATT
>JANMOR010000588.1:0-1910 GCA_031369435.1 Chitinophagaceae bacterium | reverse complement strand
GATCCCAACCGGCCTGAGTACATCGTTACCGAAGCGGGCATCGGTTATCGTTTTGTAAGCAAAGAGTAATCATCCATTACATAGTAAAATCTGAAACATGAATTTGAACAACAAAAGTTTGAACAGGGTAACTGTTGCCTCATTATTGGTAGCGCTTGGAATTATTTATGGTGATATTGGCACCAGTCCATTGTATGCATTACGTGCAGTTGTAGGTGAGCGTCCTATTGATGATGTATTGGTGTATGGTGGTGTATCCTGTATCTTCTGGACATTGGTTTTACAAACATCTGTCAAATATATCTGGCTTACATTAAAAGCTGATAATGATGGTGAAGGTGGAGTGTTTTCATTGTATGCATTGGTGAGGCGTTATGGAAAACATTTAGTAATTCCAACCATACTGGGTGCAACAACATTACTGGCCGATGGAATTATTACACCACCTATCTCCGTTGCATCTGCCATTGAAGGATTAAGTACAGTAAAAGGGTTTGAGCATATTATTGTACCGGGTAATGCTCTTACTATAGGGATTGTAGTGGCCATTCTTTCACTGTTATTTTTCTTTCAACGATTCGGTACGCAGATCATTGGAAAAACATTTGGACCAATTATGATGATCTGGTTCAGTATGTTGTTAATTGTTGGTCTTGCACAAATTTTAAAATACCCCGATGTATTGAGTGCGTTGAATCCCTATTATGGATATAAATTACTTTCCCAATACCCGCAAGGGTTCTGGTTACTGGGTTCTGTGTTTCTTTGTACAACTGGTGCTGAAGCGTTGTATAGCGATCTGGGTCATTGCGGAATTAAAAACATCCGTATCAGCTGGATCTTTGTAAAGATCAGTCTGGTACTGAATTATCTGGGCCAGGCCGCATGGATCCTGCACAAAGATATTCCTGTACTCAATGGGTTGAATCCATTTTTTGAAATGATGCCTCCCTGGTTTCTGTTACCAAGCATCATCATTGCAACAGCCGCAACCATCATTGCATCGCAGGCACTCATCAGTGGTTCTTATACATTGATCAGCGAAGCAATGAACCTCAACTTCTGGCCTCGGGTTACGGTACGTCAGCCAAGCGATATTAAAGGACAGATCTATATCCCCAGTGTGAATACTATTTTATGGGCGGGCTGTGTTTTAATGATTTTATATTTCAGAAGTTCAGCACATATGGAAGCTGCATATGGATTTTCGATTACTGTTGCTATGATGATGACAACTTTTCTTTTGGGTTACTACCTGCTGTATAGAAGAAAATGGAATGTAGTGCTCGTTATTGCCATCATGATTTTCTTCGGTATCATTGAAACTTCATTTTTCATTGCCAACATCGCCAAGATCAAAGAACGGTGGATGTTCCTGTTTTTTGAACTGTTTATTTTTCTTGCCATGTATATATGGTATTATGCAAGAAAAATTAATAACCGTTTTGTAAAGTTTGTTGACCTGGGTAAATACACACCACAGCTGATTGAACTGAGCGAAGATGATTCAATTCCTAAATTCTCAACACATCTTATTTATTTGTCAAAGGCAAACAGCCGGGTACAGATTGAAGAGAAGATCATGCGGTCCATCTTTTCCAAAAAACCGAAACGTGCAGATGTGTACTGGTTTGTACATGTTAACCGAACAGAGGAGCCTTATACCATGAACTATGATGTATCTGAGTTGGTGGATGACAAAGTGATGAAAATAAATATCAATATCGGTTTCCGTATTCAACCTAAAACAGAAATGTATTTCAAGAAAATTGTACAGGAACTGGTATTGAACAAAGAGTTAAACCTGCATATACGTCCGGATGGATCAACCAAGTACAATGCAGAACCGGATTTTAAGTTTGTTGTGATTGAAAAATTCCTTTCTGTTGAAAATGAATTTACTTTAAGCG
>JANMOR010000057.1:0-2540 GCA_031369435.1 Chitinophagaceae bacterium | reverse complement strand
GCCATTGATTAATAAAGAATGGACATTGTTTCTTGATCGTGATGGTGTTATTAATAAAGATGTGGTTGCAGATTATATTAAAAACTGGAATGAATTTCAATTCCTGCCCGGTACATTAGAAGCCATTGCAAAATTCTCTGTTTTATTCGAACGGATTTTTGTTGTAACCAACCAGGCAGGAGTTGGTAAAGGATTAATGAAACTGGAAGATCTGAATGATATTCATGATAATATGTTGCAGGAGATCAATGCAAATAACGGTCGCATTGACCAGGTTTATTTCTGCACCTCAACTGATAATAACGATAACAACCGCAAACCGAATCCCGGCATGGCTTTGCAGGCAAAGAACGATTTCCCTGAAATTGATCTCAATAAATCTTTCATGGTGGGTAATATGCCTAATGATATGCGGTTTGGCCGTAAGATCGGTGCCTTTAACGTATATCTCCCTACACGGCCGGAAGAGAATCCTGATCCTTCTACGGTTGATGCACTGTATAAAGATTTGTTAGCATTTGCAACAGACATCAGCTCCAAGGCTGAAATACAATAATTTTGCGTTGAATCAGTTAATACCTGTGATGAAAAACTTGTTTACCCTTTTCTGTTTATTGATTGTTTTTGCAGCCGGTGCGCAGCAACTCACTCCTGCTGAATTAAAACAATTCAAACTAAAACAGGATTCTCTCAAAAAGTTTGCATTTGATATTGTTAACGGAAAAGATGCGGCCGTTCGTTTTCGCAGCGATAGTAATTTCACCCGCATCCTGGTAAGAGCATTGATACAGGAAAAATCATTTTCATTTCCTTTTGATTCATTAAAAACAATTTCAAAATTATACAGTCCTGATAGCAGCTTCCGCATATTCACATGGCAGGTGGTAAAAGATGATGACTATTGCCGCCAGCGAGGCTTTATACAAATGCGCAAACCAAACGGCAATCAAAAATTCATACCGCTTCGTGATGCCAGTGAGTTTACTGAAGCTGATGCTGATACTATTGCCAATCATCAATGGTGGATTGGCGCTGTGTATTATCGTATCATAGAAAATGAATATCTCGGTAAAAAATATTACAGCTTGCTTGGTTATGATGAAAACAATATTCGTACGACCAAAAAACTGATTGATGTTTTGTGGTTTGATGATAAGGGTGTACCGATGTTTGGGTTGCCATCTGCTTTTTCTTTTGCAAAAGATTCTGTTCCCAAACCCGCAGTAGCCCGTTATTTACTGGAGTATAAAAAAGATGGACGGGCAAGAGTGCAATATGATGAAGAGATGAATATGATCATCTTTGATCACTTGATTTCGGAAAGCAATGAGCCGGGTAAAGTATATACGTTGATTCCTGATGGTGATTATGAAGGCTTTCAATGGACAAACGGCCAATGGCTTCATATTGATAAAGTATTTGATTTTAAATTGAAAGATGGAGAAGCTCCAATCCCTGAAGCAATCGACTTCAAACAAAAACAAAAGATTGGTGATGGGCTTGAACAGCAACCTAAAACGGAGAAGAAACCTGTTGCCAAACCCCCGGTGAAAAAGAAACCCGGCGGCTGATCTTAAGTCCCCTTCTTCTTTTTGGTAGATTTTGATTTAGTGCGGTTATTTATCTGTTGCAACAATGAATCATTTACAGGCGCATTGAGTTGATGATCTACTTTCTTTAACCAAATGGTAATGGAACGTTTAATGGATGTATCTTTTTTCAACTCCACTTCTACAGTAACATAATCAAATTTAAAGTCCCAATCAATCCACACACTATTACCCTGTAATTTTCCATTACTTACTTTAAACTGCAGCTGATCTGCTGTAAGCGGCATATACTTTCCGTTACTTAGTTTGGCATCAACATTTATATAGTTCCAGGAACCTTTCTTCAGGCTGTCGGTATATAAATTGAAAAACAGGCTGTCAATTTTTTGAGCTTTCAAAAAAACAGTTGTCAGCAGAAATATAAAAAGCAGCAAATATGTTTTCAAACCGGAGATTTAGGTACAAAGATTGCAAAACTGTGCCAATGGTTGACAGACAACTAAATTTTAACAGAATTCCTCCTGTTACAGGAGTTCTAACGACCAACATTATTATATTTATGAGTTTCGACAGACTAAATAGGTATGCCATACTTAATGCTGATGATGAATTTCATTAGCCTATTTAAGGTATGGCATACCTGCTAACGGCAGAATTGGCCCTTTTTTATAAATCCAATTGATATAACTTGTAATTGACTTTCAATAAAAAAACACATATGAAACTGATTGTTTTTGGCTCAACGGGCCAGGTAGGTGTACAAATAGTTAAACAGGCATTATGGCTGGGACATACTGTAAAAGCATATGGTAGAAATGTTTTTGACCTTGAGATAGAGGATGACAAGCTGGAAATAATTAAAGGCGCTTTGTTTGATGAAGGCGAAGTATATCGTTCACTCAGAGATTGTGATGCCGTTTTAAGTACCATTGGCGGTGCTTCAGATGGAACAGATAAGGCCCGTTCATTGGGCATGAAAAATATCATCAA
>JANMOR010000549.1:0-3169 GCA_031369435.1 Chitinophagaceae bacterium | reverse complement strand
TTTTATCTACAGCAGGAAATATTTTTTCATCTAATCTTTTCCGGATGATTTTAGCAAAACCAAGTACTGATGTTAATGGAGTTCTTAATTCATGACTTAAAGTTGATAGAAATGCACTCTTGGCTTCGTTTGCTTTTTCTGCCGCTTTACTTGCAGCTTCTGCTTCCATTTTAGCCAGTTGTACATCTTCAAAAAGTGCAGCATTGTTTAATGCAACACCAACTGAAGATGCAATGGTAGATAATAGCCGGAGATCGCTCTCATTAAACCTGTTCTCATGTTCGGTGCTTTGCACACTTAGTACACCTGTAATTTCATCTCCAACAGGAATGGGAACACCAAGATAAGAAGCAGCATCAACTCCCATACGTTGAATACCCATCTGCGTGGTTTGCACCTGCAAATCTTTATTGATCAGCAGTGGTTCACCACTCATTAATATTTTTGAAGTAAGCCCTTCACCAATTTCTCTCGAAGCCATTACTTCACCATACTGGTACTTGAAATGAATTAAACGGGTATGTTTTTCGTACAAAGCGAGGTACACAATATTGGCTTTAAAAAGATCTTTCAATTGATCACCCACCATCTTAATCAGGTCGTCAGTATCAAGTTGTGATGCAAGCGCTTTACTGATGCTGTTGACAGTACTCAGTTCGGCAGCCCGTTGTTTTGATTCATTTAGAAGAACAGTTGTTTCATCAAATAAACGTGCATTTTCAAGTGCCACACTCATACTATTGGTAAGTGTTGTTAATAAACGCATATCAGCTTCTGTAAATGCATTTTCCCTGTCAATGTTCTGAAGACTAACTGATCCTCTAACAATATCGCCTACAACCATTGGAACAAACATGGCCGATTTTGGTGGCAATCCTTTACTAACACCGGTACCGCCATACTTGATTGATGTTTCAATATAATTTTCATTGATCAGTAAAGGTTGTTTTGAACTGATCAATTGTTTATTGGCCCACATAAATGGTCGTGGCTCACTATAGAACCGTTGTCCTTTTTCAATTACAAAACGCCAATTTTCTTTTTCATTTTCATGATCAAAAGTTCTGATCAAAACAGTTTGCGTATCGAACAATTCACAAATCCTATTTCCAACCAAATCATAAATGGCCTGCATATCCATTTCTCTTACAAGGCCGTCCTGTACACTATTAATAACAGCGAGTTCTGCTGTTCTTTGTTCGGTTTCATTCAGCAAGCGGTTGGTTTCATCAAAGAGCCTTGCATTTTCCAATGCCACACTCATACTGTTGGCCAATGTTTGTAATAATGAAACATCCGATTCGCTGTATGCAAATTCCCGTTCATAATTTTCAAGACGAATGGTTCCATTTACCTGGCCACTTGAAATTAAAGGGACACCTAACCATGATTTTGTTGTGTCTTCTGTTTCAGATGATGCAAATACAGCTCCCAGTTCCTGGAACCGCTCTACTGCATTCTCATTAATTAAAAGCGGTTGTGCAGTTTGTATGATGTGGGATGTAAGTCCTTTTCCCAATTCAAACCCAAGTTCTTCTATTCGCTTGCCTTTAAATAAATAATAAGGGTGTGTAATAAAATTTCTTTGGCGATCGTAATATGAAATAGAGATGCCCTGCGTATCAAACACATCACGTATCTTATCACCAACCAAATCATAAATTGATTGTATATCTAATTTCGATGCAAGGCCTTCCTGAACACTATTAATGATAGCCAGTTCAGCTGTGCGTTGTTCAGTTTCTTTCAGCAGGCGGTTAGTTTCGTCAAACAGTCTTGCATTTTCTAAGGCCACACTCATACTGCTTGCTAATGTTTCAAGCAATCGTATATCCGATTCAGAAAATGCATTCTCGGTATCTATGTTCTGCAGACTGACATAACCTCTTATGATATTTCCTGTAAGAAGGGGTACAAATAATAAGGACTTCGGCATCTGTGTATCGGCAACTGCTGTAATTCCATATTCCTTTTTGGCCTGTTCTTCAGTTGCTATGTAAATGCTGCGTTTCCTGTCAATCAACAGTTGTCTGAGCCTGGTAATCGGTCTTGATTCAAGTTTAACGATTTCATCATTTTCAAAAACATAATTGAAATGTTCAATCATCTTTTCAATATCCAGTGTGGCAATAATGACAGCCTGTGCATTAAAGAGTTTTTGAACTCTGTCACCTACGAGATTATAGATGCCCTGCATATCAAGTTCCTTTGCCAAACCATCCTGCACACTATTTATTACTGCCAGTTCAGCTGTACGTTGTTCGGTTTCTTTCAACAGCCTTGTGGTTTCATCAAAGAGGCGGGCACTTTCCAGCGCCACACTCATACTGTTGGCAAGTGTTATCAGCAGGTTTACATCTGAATCAGAAAATGCATTTTCATGATCAGCATTTTGTAAACTGATGATACCTTTTACGTCGCCACCTGCAATCATGGGTACATATACTTGTGATTTTGGTGTTTCGCCAATGAGTATCTCATTATCAAAATCACGCATGGCCTGTTCCACATTTTCATTATGCAGCAATAATTGTTTTGTTTTTATAACATGTTTTCTGAAACCTTTTACTTCACGGGGGCCTAATAATGTTCTGTCTCCTTTTTCGAATGCATAACGGTCTTCAATGAGATTCGCTACAGGATCGTAGGTTACAATATCAATTACCTGGGCATCAAAAATTTCCCTGATCTTTTCTCCCACCAGTTCATATATACCCTGGATATCCATTTTAGCAACAAGGCTCTCCTGCACACTGTTGATTACAGCCAGTTCAGCATTGCGTTGTTCGGTTTCATTCAGAAGTCTTGTTGTTTCATCAAACAGTCTTGCACTTTCGAGTGCCACACTCATACTGTTAGCAAGCGTTGTAATAAGACTTACGTCTGAATCGGAAAACGCATGTTCATGATCCAGGTTTTGCAAACTGATAATACCTTTTACTTCACCTCCTGCAATCATTGGTACATACACCTGTGATTTTGGCATTTCGCCAATGAGTATTGTATTATCAAAATCACGCATGGCCTGTTCAACATTTTCATTATGCAGTAACAGTTGCCTGCTTTGGATAACATGTTTTCTGAATCCTTTTGGTTCTCTTGCAGGTAATAAAGATCTGTCACCTTTTTCATAAGAGTAACGATCTTCAAGCAGGTTTGCATTACTGTC
>JANMOR010000445.1:0-4426 GCA_031369435.1 Chitinophagaceae bacterium | reverse complement strand
GTTTGGTTTGCCGGGTAATCCTTCATCGGTGCTTACTTGTTTTTATGAATTTGTAACAGAAGCGTTGGCTATTCAAACAAAGCGTCCGTTGAAACTAAAGGCTGTACAAACTACTCTGGCAAAGGGTTGCATGAAAGCACCGGGCCTTACACAATTTCAAAAAGCATATTACGATGGGAAAACGGTGTTACCCTTAACAGCACAGGAATCGTATAAATTAAATTCGTTTGCAACCGCCAACTGCTTATTGCTATTGGATGGAGAGAAAGAAGAGTATCAAGCAAATGATTCTGTCACCATTCATCTTTTACTTGTTTAATTTCATGGACTATATTTATCTATTTTATATTCTCCTGTTTTTCGTTGCATTTTTATATGCATCAGTTGGTCATGGTGGCGCAAGTGGTTATTTGGCATTGATGGCGATCTTCAGCATAGCACCCGATGTCATGAAGCCAACAGCGTTGTTGCTGAATTTATTTGTATCACTTACATCCTTTATTCAGTTTTATCGGGGCGGTCATTTCAACTGGAAAATATTTTTACCCTTTGCACTGGCATCGGTGCCAATGGCATTTGTGGGCGGATTGGTAACGATAGATGCAGTCGTTTATAAAAAGATATTAGGAGTGCTCTTGTTGATACCTGTGATCCGTTTTTTATTCTTCAGTAATATAAAAGTGGATGAACGCAAACAGGTGAACGTCATCATTGCTGTATTGATCGGTGCAGGTATTGGTTTTCTTTCAGGGTTGATCGGGATTGGCGGCGGTATTATTTTATCGCCGATATTATTGCTCATGCGCTGGACAGATATGAAACAGACTGCAGCCATCAGTGCACTGTTCATTTTTGTGAATTCAGTTTCAGGACTGGCAGGTCAATTGACCAAGGGCATTCATTTCACCCCGGATATGTATTTGTATGTGGTGATCTCTTTTGTTGGTGGGTTATTTGGTGCCTATTTTGGTTCTGTAAAATTCAAACAAAAAGCATTGAGTTTACTACTTGCAGCGGTATTAGGCATCGCTTCATTTAAATTATTGTTCACACAGGCTTAGTAAACGAAGTATAGAGATAAATTTGCACAAATGATCACCATTTTATTTTTTGGTAAGCTGGCAGAGATCGCCGGAAGTTCAACTGAAGTGCAAGAGGTATTTTCAACTGATGAATTGCTGGCACAACTCCATACACAATACCCTTTGCTTGCAAGTGAAAAGTTTGTCATAGCAGTCGATAAAAAATTGATCAGCTCTAATACAATACTCAACGATCATTCAACAGTAGCATTATTGCCACCATTCTCAGGGGGATAATATGAACAACGACCGACTATACGAACGTTACCAGCGGCAAGTAATCCTGAAAGGATTGGGTGCAGAAGCGCAGCAAAAATTACTGAAGGCAAATGTATTGGTAATTGGTGCAGGTGGTTTGGGTTGCCCTGTACTGCAATACCTTGTTGCAGCTGGTGTTGGTAGAATTAGTATTATAGATGATGATGTGGTTGACCTTTCTAATCTGCACAGGCAGGTATTGTACAATGCGCAGATGATCGGAAAGCCAAAAGCAAGTTGTGCAGTGGAGGTTTTACAACAACTGAACGCACAAGTAAAGTTTACAGTTTACAACGAACGATTAACGAATCAGAATGCTGGAGATATTCTTTCGTTGTATGATGTGATCGTAGATGGCTCTGATAATTTTGCAACCAGATATTTAGTGAATGATGCCTGTGTGTTGTTGAACAAATCATTGGTCTATGGAGCAGTTTCAGAATATGAAGGACAGGTAGCAGTATTTCATGTGCAACAGGGTAGTGGCTATTCAGCAAATTACCGTGACCTCTTTCCACATCCGCCAAAAGAAGGAGAAGTATTGAATTGTGCTGAAGCAGGAGTGTTGGGCGTATTGCCCGGCATTATTGGTACGATGATGGCGAATGAAACCATTAAACTCATTACAGAAACAGGAACTGTATTAGCGAATAAATTGTTTACTTATAATACGCTGAATAATCAAACCTATGAACTGGAGTTGACTGCAAGAGCTGAAACCCGTTTATTGATTCCTGCAACTCTGGAAGAATTGATGCAAACAGATTATGAATGGCTCTGTGGTTCAATAAAAGTAGTAGCAGAAATAGATACGGATGAGTTTAATACGATCATTGCCGATGGCAATGCAGCAATTGTGGATGTAAGGGAGAAAGATGAAACACCTGTTATCACTGAATTCAGTCACATGCAGATCTCGTTGAACAGGATAGCGGAACATACAGCCCGGTTAACAGAAGACACGATCGTCGTATTTTGTCAATCAGGAAAGAGAAGTGCACAAGCTGTGCAACAATTAATAACGATCTTTGGTACAGCAAAAAAAATTGTGAGTCTCAAAAACGGGATTGTAAAGTGGAAGAACGAACAAACACAAATAGTATAATGGAACGTAAACCGAAGAATATATTTGTACAAGGAGCAATTGCTGCATCGTTTATTGCAGACAGCATTGCAAAACATAGTTCCAAAAAAGATATTGGTGCTCACAGTATTTTCTTGGGTCAGGTTCGTGCAGATGTGATCGGTGAAAAAATAGTAACAGCCATTGAGTACACAACGTATGAAGAACTGGCTTTAGAAAAAATGCATGAGATTCGTGAAGACATCTTTGCAAAATATGAGCTCACTTGTATGCATGTGTATCATAGTCTTGGTAAAGTAGCAACAGGAGAAATCTGCTTGTTTGTATTTACATCATCTGCTCATCGCAGGGCAGCAATCAATGCCTGTAACGAAACAGTAGAACGTATCAAAGCAGAGCTACCTGTCTGGGGTAAGGAATTATTTGAAGACGAAACCCATCAATGGAAAGTGAATCAATAAGTATGGTTAACATCACACATAAGTCGAATACATTAAGACAGGCGATCGCATCTGCAACACTCACCGTTTCAAAACAGGAAACCATTGATGCTATCAATAATAAAACCGTTCCGAAAGGTGATGTGTTTGAATTTTCACGTGCTGCAGGTTTGCTGGCGATTAAAAAGACCAGTGATGTAATTCCCGATTGTCATCCATTACCCATAGAATTTGCTTCGATTAAACATAAAGTAGATGGATTAAGTATTCTTATTTTAGTTGAAGTGCATACGATTTACAAAACAGGCGTTGAAGTAGAAGCCATGCATGGTGCAGCCATTACTGCATTAACCATGTATGATATGTTGAAGCCATTGGATAAAGGAGTTGAAATTTCATCCATTAAATTGGAAAGTAAGAAAGGCGGCAAAACCGATTTCAAAGATGAACTAAAAGAAAGCATCCGCACAGCAGTGATCGTTTGTTCTGATTCGGTTGCAGCAGGCAAGAAAGAAGATAACAGCGGCAAAGCAATTATTGAAAAACTGCAGCAGCATCAACTCTCTGCATCAGTTTATGAAATCATTCCTGATGAGTTTGATCAAATCCAGTCAAAAGCAAAACAATATAGCAGTAAAGGCTATAACCTCATCTTATTTACAGGTGGTACCGGTCTTTCGCCACGAGATATAACACCGGAAGCTATTCAACCATTACTCGACAGAGAAATTCCCGGCATGATGGAAGCTGCACGCAACTATGGCCAGCAACGTACACCTTATGCAATGTTATCAAGAGGAGTGGCAGGGTTCATCAACAATTCACTCGTTATCACTTTGCCAGGCTCCACTAAAGGAGCAGAAGAAACGATGGATGCATTGTTTCCATATGTGTTGCATTTGTTTCGGGTGGCAAAGGGAATGCGGCATAGTTAATCAAATGAAAATCCTGTCTTATTTTTTAATGTTACATGAAATTGAACTATTCGTTTTTCAGATTAAGAAATGTTCAATCCAATAAAAAAAGCAATTCAATTTGAATTGCTTTTTTAACCGTGCCCGGGACTGGATTCGAACCAGCACACCCTTTCGGGCACCACCACCTCAAAGTGGCTTGTCTACCAATTTCAACACCTGGGCTTGGGGTTGCAAATATAACAGATAAGTTGAAAAGTTGATGAGTTGGAAGGTTCACAAGTTTACCACCGAATTTGTTTATTCGTATCAATTGATTAACCAGTTAGCTTTCCATTCGTTTTCTTCAACACAATTCTGAATGTAGTTCCTTTTCCCGGCTCGGAGTGCTTAACGAATATCTCTCCTTTGTGATATTGGGAAATGATGCGTTTTGAAAGACTTAATCCAAGACCCCATCCCCTTTTTTTGGTAGTAAACCCGGGCTTAAAGACTTTTGAAATATTTTGCGGAGCGATGCCTTTACCATTGTCTACAATATCTATAATTACGGCCTTTTTTTCCTCTTTTAAATCTATCCATATATTACCTTTCCCTTCCATAGCATCCAGCTCATACTTTAACAGATTTTCAAATACACAGACAAAT
>JANMOR010000438.1:0-6031 GCA_031369435.1 Chitinophagaceae bacterium | reverse complement strand
GATCCCATTCTTTTACATCAATAATATCAACTGTATGTGTTGTATGCTCCTGTAAAAACTTTTTGAGGAATAATGCCACACGATGTGTTACACTATTTTCCCTGGGGCTGCCAGATATAATTTCGATATTCATTTTTTACTTTTTTTATGTAGTTGTTTTTTACAACAACTATTTAAAAATTTTCTGCGTTCAACTGATTTTTGATGAAAGCGCATTAACTGATCTCAACAATTAATTCAGTAGTACCTGAAATGGTTTTTGAAACAGGGCATGCTTTTGCAACCTGTATCAACCGTTGTTTTTGTTCTTCCGTTATTTCGTTTTCAAATTTCAGTTCACGGGTAATGATGCTTTTATCTTTTATTCTTTCTAATGAAACAACAATATCTATGTTGCCGATATTCCATTTTTTATGATTGCTGTACATACATAATGTAACCAATGTACAACTGGCTAAAGCGGCTTCTAACAATTCATCTGGCGTAGGAGCAGTATCTTTTCCGCCTTTAGCTTCCGGTTCATCAGCAAAAAACTCATGTCGTCCGTTACTGTGTGTTACTTTATACTGCTCTTTACCAATGGATGATGTAATCATATACTTTAATTCAAGTGTCCGAACTTACCTGCATTGAAATCATTAATTGCTTCTGTGATCTCCTGCTGGGTATTCATTACAAATGGACCATAAGCTGCAACGGGTTCAGTAATTGGCTCACCACTTAATAATAACAGGTGTACATCATTATTTGTTTGAATATGGATGGTATCGCCTTCGGGTTCAAATACCAGCAGATCACCTTCTCTTGATAACTGTTCATCATTAATCATTACCGTTCCTTTCAGAACCAGCATGGCCGTGTTATCATTTTCAACCACTTTCAGGTTAAAACTTGCATGTGCTTTAGCATGCACATCAAAAATATTGATCCGTGTAAAGGTATAAGCAGGGCCTTTTACTCCATCTAATTCGCCGGCAATAATCCTTATTTTTCCAAGATCATCAGTAATAGATACTTCTGGAATATCATTGGAACGTAAATCCTGGTAAGAAGGCGCTGTTGATTTATCTTTTGCAGGTAAATTCACCCATAGTTGAGCACCATGTAATACGCCACCCTTTTTGCTGAATTCTGCTTCATGAAATTCTTTGTGCAAAATACCTGCACCAGCTGTCATCCATTGTACATCACCTGCATAGATATTGCCCTTGCCCCCACTGCTGTCTTCATGTGCCAATGCGCCTTCCCATAAAATACTTACTGTTTCAAATCCTTTGTGCGGATGTACATCTACACCACGGGGATGATCGGTAGGTAAATACTTTACCGGTTCAATATAATCAAGCATCAGAAAAGGGCTTAGGTCTTTCCACATTTGTGAAGAGATAAATGTTTTTACTTTAAACCCATCACCCACCATATGAGAAGGAGCTGCTTTTCTGATTGCTTTGATCTGTTTCATAAAATTCCTTTTGTTATTGTTTAATAAACTGAATATTTAACTGAAGTCTTACATCATCGCTAACTACCACACCACCTGCTTCAGTTACTGCATCCCAGCCCAGGCCAAATTCTTTACGTTTGATTTTTCCTTCTGCTTCAAAACCAATTTTTGTTTGTCCATAAGGATCTACCACTACTCCATTATAATCAGTATGTAATTCAATCGGTTTGGTTACATCACGGATGGTTAAGTCGCCTTTTAATACATAACCATTGCCATTTTTTGAAAATGAAGTTGAAGTAAATTTCAGATCAGGAAATTTTTCTGCATTAAAGAAATCTTCGCTCTTCAGGTGAGCATCTCTTTGTTCGCTGCGTGTATCAATGCTGTTGATATCTGCCGTGAATGTTACTGCTGCATCACTTAAATCTTCTGCTTCTGCAGATAAAGTTGCATCAAAGTTTTTGAACTGACCTGTTACGGTTGTGATCATCAGGTGTTTTACCTTAAAATGAATTTCACTGTGTGCCGCATCAATTTTGTACGTTGCCATTGTGTTTAGATTTTATTGTTTGTGTTTAATTTTATGTCATCGGAATTTCCATGAGCAAAAGTTTTGTATCATCAACTGCTTCTATTGTTAAAACATCTGCTTCTGTTATTCCTAATCCGTCTCTTTTATTTAATTGTTCTCCATTGATTGTTATATTTCCTTCCAGCACAAATGCATATACACCGTTGCTGTTGTTTTTCAATTTGTACTCAGTAGAAAAACCTTTTTCCAGGTTTCCCATGCTGAACCAAGCATCCTGGTGAATCCAGACTCCTTCGTCATTTTCATTTGGACTCAAAACCTGCATTAGGTTATTCTTCATTTTTGTTTCATCTAATGTTACTTGTCCGTAACGGGGTTGTACATTTTTTTTATTAGGGAATACCCAAATCTGTAAAAACTTTACTTCGCTGTCACGGTTCGCATTCATTTCACTGTGAGATATTCCTGTTCCTGCACTCAGCACCTGGATATCACCTTGTTTGATGATCGCTTCATTACCCATACTGTCCTTATGCTTCAGATCTCCACTTAATGGAATAGAAATGATCTCCATATTATCATGCGGATGTGTTCCAAATCCCATGCCCGCTGCCACTGAATCATCATTCAATACTCTCAACATTCCAAAGTGAACTCGGCTTGGTTCATAATAACCTCCAAAACTGAAACTGTGATAACTATTAAGCCAGCCATGATTGGCATGACCCCTTGTTGCTGCTTTATGTAATACTGTTTTCATTTGTTTGTATCTTAATTACATGTATATACACGTATTTGTTTAAAAAAAATCAAACTTCTTTTATCCTGATCTGCTCCAACAGGTTGTTCAATTCCTCTGCTTCCTGTTCACTTAACAAAATAGTTTCCTCAAATACTTCATTAATTCTTTGAGTGGTTAGTTCAAGTATATTGCTTCCTGCTGTGGTAAGCGACATAACTGTATGTCGTTTATCATTTGCATCATTTGTTCGCCTGACCAGTTTTTTTAGAACCAATCGGTCTATGATCCTTGGTACATTGGAGCTTTTCTCGATCATCCGCCCTGCTATATCCTTTACACACATTTCATCGGGCGACTTTCCTTTCAGTATCCGGAGCACATTGTACTGCTCATGTGTAATACCAAAACTCTTCAGTTCCCTGCTCATCATGGTTTTGATCCACCAGGCGGTATATAAAATATTCAATCCGGCTTTATGGTTTTGATTTCTGAAATTCACGCTTTGTATGGCTTGTTCGAGTTTCACTATGCAAATGTATGTACATACATGCAATATTCCAAATAAAAGGAAATCCCGCTGGCGGCGGGATCTCTATTTTCACATTTTCTTAATTAATTAGTGGGGCTCCGCAGGATGGCTTTGATGGGCTCGCAGTTTTTGTATTCATCATCAATCTGCACATAAAAAGTAGATGAATTTTTGATGAACCATTTCTCCAGTTCTTTTTCTTTCTTTTCCTCTAATGCACGTGCTGAAATTTTGCTGTAATCATCTTTCATATTTTCACGGTGAGGGGCTGTGCGGCTGATTAAATAAACCATTCGAACGCCTTTCTTACCTTGTTCATCAGTAAAAGCGGCCGGTTGAGAATATTCACCTGGTTTTAATTTATCTAAAACAGGTATAATGTCTTTGTCTAATTTATCGATGGTGATCAATGAAGATCCTTCCTGATCGGTTTTTCTTCCACCGGTGAATTTTGAATTGGGTTCATCAGAATATTTATTGACTGCTTCACCAAATTTGATGTTGCCTGTAATCAACTTTGCACGAACGGTGTCAAGTTTATAGATCGCTGCACGAATATCTTCTTCATTAATCCGTGGGATCTTTAAAATATGTCGCACTGTAACTTCTTCTCCATTTCTCGACAAACATTGAATGATATGATACCCGAATTTAGATTTAATGACCCTTGAGATCTGTCCTTCTTTTAAACTCATAGCGGTATTAAAAAAAGTAGGGTCCCATTGTTTGTCATTTCTGTTGAGTACATACATGCCACCATTTTCTTTTACTCCCGGATCTTCACTGTACTGTGATGCTAAGAAGTCAAATTTCTTTGCACCGCTTTCAACCATTTTTTTATACTCTTTCAATTCATCCTGTGCATATTCTTCCATTTCTCTTCCTGCCTTTGGATACACAACTATTTCACCAATCTCTAATTCCATTTCATAAAACCGTAAACTGTCTTTTGGTATTTTGTCGAAGTATGCTTTTACTTCATTGGGAGTGATCTTTACATTTTCTACAATTTTGTTCCGCATGGCTGTTGCAAGCTTTCCTTCTTTGATGGGTTCCCGCATTTCTTCACGGAACTGGTAAATTGTTTTACCAGTGATCTGTTCAATCACTTCTTTTGATCCATACTGCTGAATAAAATAACGGATGCGATTGTCAACGTCGGCTTCTACTTCATCATCACTTACAGGTAATGAATCTTTTTCTGCCTGGATGGCCAGCATTTTATTGATGATCAGCTGCTGCATTAAATAACAGTTGGCATCGGGTGGTAATTCATAATCTTTACTACGGGCATCATTGATCTGGTTATCAATATCTGATTTCAATACAATACGATCCCCTACAACACCAATAATTTTTTCGGCTGTGATCTTTTTTGTTTGTGCCTGTACCGCAAACGAAACAAAAACCAATACTATGATAACGAGTTTTTTCATTCTATTCAATATGAGCATCAAAAGTAACAGAGATGGCTGTCTTTCAGGCAAGCCATCTCTGATTTAACATTCCCTTGTTAAGGTATCTTTATAATGTACGTTTAACTTCTTCTTCTTCAAAGGCAACAACAGTATCGCCTACATTGATATCAGCAAAGTTTTTGATGGTTAATCCGCATTCCATATTTGACGTTACTTCTTTTGCATCGTCTTTGAAACGCTTCAAACTTCCCAGTTCTGCAAACCCACCTTCCGTTCTTGGGTATACCAGTACTCCATCACGGAACAAACGGATCTTCGCATCACGCTTCATCTTTCCATCCAACACATAACAACCGGCAACTGTTGCTTTATCAAATTTGTACACTTCTCTTATCTCTACTGTTGCAACTTCTTTCTCTGTGATCTTAGGTTCCAATAAACCTTCCATCGCACTTTTCACTTCTTCAATTGCATTATAGATGATCGAATAGTTCTTGATTTCAACACCTTCCTGGTCGGCAAGTTTAGATGCCTGCAATGAAGGACGAACGTTGAAACCAATCAGGATGGCATCAGATGCACTTGCCAATGTTACATCAGCTTCAGATATCTGGCCAACTGCTTTGTGTACAACATTCACCGCAATTTCTTCAGTTGAAAGTTTTTGTAATGAATCGGTCAAAGCTTCTACTGAACCATCCACATCACCTTTGATGATCAGATTCAATTCTTTAAAGTTACCGAGCGCCAAACGACGGCCGATCTCATCCAATGTAATATGCTTCTTGGTTCTGATACCTTGTTCACGGAGGATCTGTGCACGACGGCCGGCTACTTCTTTTGCTTCAGCTTCATCTTCATACACTTTAAATTTCTCACCCGCCTGCGGAGCACCATTCAATCCAAGTATTTGAACAGGCGTTGATGGGCCTGCTATTTCAATCCTTTGATTTCTTTCGTTAAACATGGCTTTGATACGTCCGTAATGCTGACCTGATACAATCAAATCACCTTGTTCAAGTGTTCCGTTTTGTACCAGTATTGTAGCAACATAACCACGGCCTTTATCCAATGATGCTTCAATGATTGAACCTGTACCTTCCCGTTCAGGATTTGCTTTCAGTTCAAGCAATTCTGCTTCAAGCAATATTTTCTCCAGTAACTTATCAATGTTCAATCCTTTCTTGGCTGATAGTTCCTGGCTTTGGAATTTACCTCCCCACTCTTCAACCAATATATTCATTTGCGATAACTGCTCATAAATCTTTTGCGGATTGGCGCCATCTTTATCAATTTTATTTACTGCAAAGATCATGGGCACATTTGCTGCTTGTGCATGGCTGATGGCCTCTTTTGTTTGTGG
>JANMOR010000432.1:0-3223 GCA_031369435.1 Chitinophagaceae bacterium | reverse complement strand
CCACTCTTCATGTTTCACAGTAGGAATTCCCTGTTCTGTGAACTGTTGCAATCCTTTTTGACTCAATGCCTTTAGTGAACCATTTCCACTAAATGATTCTTTGCTGATCTTATCCTGTATTAAATCTTTTAATTCTGACATCATTAATTTTTTTGTCTTACTGATGATAACAGAAAATCCATGTTGATCTGTATCCAGTAAGCAATTTTTTACGCTTCAACTTCCTCTCCCAATTCTTCTTTAATAAAATCGTATCCCTTTTCTTCTAATTCCAATGCCAGTTCTTTACCGCCTGTTTTTACAATACGTCCTTTATAAAGAATATGAACATAATCAGGAACGATATAATCCAGCAAACGCTGATAATGTGTAATGACCAAAGTAGCATTGTCTTTTGTGCGGAGTTTATTTACACCTTCTGCTACAATTCGTAATGCATCAATATCCAAACCGCTGTCTGTTTCATCAAGAATAGCAAGCTTCGGTTCAAGCATCGCCATTTGAAAAATTTCATTGCGCTTTTTTTCACCGCCACTGAAACCTTCATTCAATGAACGGCTTAATAAAGTTTGATCAATATTCACCAGTTTCATTCTTTCTTTCATCAGTTTCAAAAATGCAACTGCATCCATTGGCTCTTCACCACGATATTTGCGGATTTCATTCACGGCTGTTTTTACAAAGTTGGTGGTGCTTACACCGGGTATTTCAACAGGGTATTGAAAGGCGAGAAACAAACCTTCTCTTGCACGGTCTTCGGCAGGCAGTTCAAACAAATCTTTTCCAAAGAATTCAACACTGCCTCCTGTTACTTCATAATCTGTACGACCGGCCAATACAGATGCCAGGGTTGATTTACCACTTCCGTTAGGCCCCATGATGGCATGCACTTCACCTGGTTTGATATCGAGGTTGATTCCTCTTAGGATTTCCTTTTCTTCAATACGAGCTTGTAAATTTTTTATTGATAACATATAAGTTTGAAAATTGTGAATTTGAAAATTTGATTACCCTACACTTCCTTCTAATGAAATGGCCAACAGCTTTTGTGCTTCCACAGCAAACTCCATCGGCAATTGATTCATTACCTCCTTAGCAAAACCATTGATGATTAAAGCAACCGCTGTTTCACTATCCAGTCCACGCTGGTTGCAATAAAAGATCTGATCCTCACCAATTTTTGAAGTGGTTGCTTCATGCTCAACCTGGGCTGTACTGTTTTTTACTTCAATATAGGGGAAGGTATGTGCACCACATTTATCGCCGAGTAACAAACTGTCACACTGCGAAAAATTTCTTGCATTCACTGCATTCTTTCCAACCTGCACCAAACCCCTGTAACTATTTTGACTGAAACCGGCAGAAATTCCTTTTGATACAATACGACTTCTAGTGTTCTTGCCAATATGCATCATCTTGGTACCGGTATCGGCCTGCTGATGATTGTTGGTTACTGCAACAGAATAAAATTCACCCTGGCTGTTATCACCTTTTAATATTACACTTGGATATTTCCATGTAATGGCACTTCCTGTTTCAACCTGTGTCCAACTGATTTTTGAATTAACGCCGGCACAGATACCACGCTTGGTTACAAAGTTGTAAATACCACCTACACCATCTTTACTACCGGGATACCAGTTTTGTACTGTTGAATATTTTACTTCCGCATTATCCATTGCTACAATTTCAACAACTGCAGCATGCAATTGATTTTCATCACGCATAGGAGCGGTACAACCTTCGAGATAACTTACATAAGCATCCTCTTCAGCAACAATCAATGTGCGTTCAAACTGCCCGGTATTTTCTGCGTTGATACGGAAATAAGTGCTTAACTCCATCGGGCTCTTTACGCCTTTTGGAATAAAACAAAAACTTCCATCGCTGAACACAGCGCTGTTTAATGCAGAAAAATAATTATCTGTCATGGGTACAACAGAACCTAAATATTTTTTGATGAGGTCGGGATGTTCCTGCACGGCTTCACTCATGCTGCAGAAAATAATACCAAGTTCGGCCAACTGCGTTTTAAACGTAGTGGCAATGGAAACTGAATCGATCACCGCATCAACTGCCACACCACTCAAACGTTTTTGTTCATCTAAGGAAATCCCCAGTTTTTCAAAAGTTGCCCGTAGTTCCGGATCAATTTCATCCAGACTGTTGAGGGTTAATTTTTGCTTGGGGGCACTGTAATATTTGATGGACTGATAATCAATCTTGGGATATTTTACATTGGGCCAGGTGGGTTCGGTCATTTTTAACCAATGACGATAGGCTTTGAGTCGCCATTCGAGCATCCATTCTGGTTCGTTCTTTTTGGCACTGATGAAACGCACAATATCTTCACTAAGGCCGGGAGGGGCCTCGTCGGCTTCTATATCGGTTACCCAACCATATTTGTACTCACTCAGGGCTGTTTGCTCCAGTGTATCGAGCATCTCACTCATAATTCGTTCTGTTTTATCTGATTTCTAATGATTTTCAATCTATACACAAAAGTACAGATTAATCTATACTAAAAAGTATAGATGATGTTCGAGATAGGGAAAAATGACAATTTGGGGATGAGTTGTGGGGAAATTTGACGGATTTTGTAACAAACAAGCAGAAGAGTAGGTCACAACATTTCACTATACTCATAAACCCTCAATCCCTCTTTTCCTTCTTTTGCAGCATTAATCATTGCCTTTGCAACATCAGTTGCCTGTATAGCTTTATATTTTGCGGGGAGCAGAAACGAAAAAAATTGAAATATTTTTTGGCCGACGGCTTCGCCTAACCGCTCTTCTTTATTTCGGCCCAATAAAAAAGAGGGGCGAAATACATGAAAGCTTTTGTAGTTGAATGTGTTAATTACTTCTTCTACATCACCCTTCAACCGGGTATAAAAAAAAGAGGAACGGGGATTGGCGCCAACAGCTGTAACCAACAAATATTGCTGAAACCCTGCTTCTTTGCCAAACCTTGCTGCATTCACAGGTATATCAAAATCAATAGAACGATACAGGCCCTTATCGCCTTTTACATTTGCATTCGTAGTACCAATGCAGGAAAAAATGCAATCACCCGTACCAAGTTTTGATTGATAGTCTTTATAGTTATTAAAATCTGTAACACAAACTTCCAGTTTAGGGTGTTGCAGTTCTATTGATCTTCTTACCAGTACTCTTACTTTAATAAACGCATCATCGTTCAGTAATTGTTCAAGTAAATGGGA
>JANMOR010000039.1:0-3731 GCA_031369435.1 Chitinophagaceae bacterium | reverse complement strand
TACCATGCTGTAAAGAAAGCTGCTCTTATTTTAAGATCTATTAATCACAAACTCCGACAGCAAATTGTACAATTGATCAATGAAAACGGTCAAATGACAGTTACTGAAATTTATGTGAAACTGCGTCTTGAACAATCAGTTGCCTCGCAGCACCTTGCAATATTGCGAAGAAGTAATATTGTAATCACTACACGGGAAGGTAAATTCATCTGGTACAGCATTAATCATCAGCGATTGACTGACATTGATAAATTTGTGTCAGAACTTTTACATTAAGAAAATCACCCTTAACCTGAACAGAATTTTAGCTGTTAAACTTACCTTTGCAAAAAGGATTGAGCGTATATGTTTATACAACAGCTTTACACAAACTGCCTCAGCGAAGCAGCTTATTATATTGAAAGCAATGGTGAATGTGCCATTATTGACCCCCTGCGTGACATAGATGAATACCTGAAACTGGCTAAGGATAGAAATGCCCGGATCAAATATATTTTTGAAACTCATTTTCACGCCGATTTTGTAAGCGGGCATCTTGATTTGGCCAAAGAATCAAATGCGCCAATTGTTTACGGACCTGAAACTGAAACTGCATTTCCTGTTTATGTTGCAAAAGATGCTGAGCAATTTAAAGTTGGCAATCTCACAATTGAAGTGTTGCATACACCCGGCCACACACTTGAAAGCTCCTGTTATTTATTGAAAGATGAGCATGGAAAAGATTATTGCATTTTTACCGGCGATACCTTGTTTGTTGGAGATGTGGGCAGGCCTGACCTTGCACAAGGTGGTGAACTGACAGAGCATGATCTTGCTGGAATGATGTATGATTCGTTGCAAAAAAAGATCATTCCATTAACTGATGATGTAATTGTTTACCCGGCACATGGCCCCGGAAGTTCTTGTGGTAAAAATTTAGGACCTGAAACATCCAGTACAATTGGCGAACAAAAAAGCAGCAATTATGCTTTGCAGCAAACTTCAAAAGAAGAATTTATAAAAGCTGTAAGTGATGGATTGGAAGCTCCGCCAAAATATTTTCCCATCAATGCAAAAATTAATAAAGAAGGCTATGCTGCATTAGAAGGACTATTGAAAACCGGATTAACAGCATTGAATGTAGATGAATTTAAAAATGCTTCTGGTGAACAAAAAACTTGCATTCTTGATACCAGAGATGCCAATGAATTTACACAAGGATTTATTCCCGCTTCAATCAGTATTGGATTGGAAGGACGATTTGCCGAATGGGCCGGTGCAATTTTACCATTTGATGAAGGCATTTTATTGGTTTGTGATGAAGGCAAAGAAGAGGAGACTATTATTCGCCTTGCAAGAGTTGGATTTGATAAAGTGAAAGGATATTTGAAAGGCGGATTTGATGCATGGAAAAATGCTGGCGAAACCGTTGACCTGATCATTGATGTGGAAGCTGATGAGCTGGCAATGGATATTCCGCATGATAATAAATTAGTAGTGATAGATGTAAGAAAAGAAACCGAGTTTGCTGATGGGCATGTGAAAAATGCAGTCAATCTTCCATTAAGCGAAATGAATGACCCCGGTCTGCTGGCCGATATTGATGAGAGAGAAAATCTCTATGTTCATTGTGCAGGTGGTTACAGGAGTGTGATTGCTTCCTCTTTGTTGAAACGGCAGGGCTTTCATAATCTTCGCAATATTGTGGGTGGCTGGGCTAAAATAAAAGAACAAAAAATTGATATTGTAAAAGAAACCAGTGTACTGAATTAATGATAAGCCCCGGACTGGGGCTTTTTTATATCGTGACAATTCCGTTTTTAATTGCATACATCACTAACCCAACTCTTGTTTTCATTTGCAGCTTTTCAAATAAAGCATCCCTGTATCCATCAATTGTTCTTGGACTGAGAAACATTTTTTCAGCAATTTCTTTATAGGTCATTTCGGTACAGGCAAGTTTCAGGAAGTCGAGTTCCCGGTCGTTGAGTTCAATTAAATTCTTTACATCGCTGTGTGCATCATCCAATTTATTGATGGAGTGAATTAACCGGCCTGTTACCAGTTCAGAATAATAATACCCTTTCTGATGAACTGAATCCAATGCTTTTTTTAATTCTGGTGGTTCACTGTCTTTGAGTATATATCCTTTGGCGCCAGCTTTAAACATACGGATGATGGCGTTTTCATTATCATACATGGAAAGAGCAATTACATTCACCAGTGGATGATGTTGTTTTAACCATTGGGCAGTTGCATAACCATCCATTTGCGGCATATTGATATCCATCAGCACCAGCGAAGGCTCACCATTTTTTTTGATCTGGTCAATAAAGTGGTTGCCATTATCGGCTTCAAATAATACTTCATAATCGCCAAAGCTGTCAACCACACCTGCCAATCCTTTCCGAAGCAGCACATGATCATCGGCTAACGCCACTTTAATTTTTTGTTGTTCCTTCATATGGGGTTTCATTAACTGGTAATTGAAGATATACTTCTGTTCCATTTCCTGGTATACTATTGATTAAAAATTTGGCGCCAATCAAGGTTGCCCTGTTGTTCATATTGCGCAAGCCCAAACCGAAAGATTGATTGCCGGCATCCTTCAGCGGACTCAAATCGAAACCTTTCCCATCATCTTTAATGAGAATGGATACAGCCTCACTGTTAAAATCAATACTTGCTGAAATCTTTTTTGCTTCTGCATGTTTGATGATATTATGAATGGTTTCCTGCACAATGCGAAAGAGGATGAGCTCTTTTTGTTTATCGAATTTGATGATCTTTCCTTCAATGTTTAATGCTGTTGCAATAGTTCCTGTTTTTTGCAGGAGTTCCAGTTCATATTCAACTGAGCGAACCAATCCCAATTCTTCTACATAATCTGTATTCAGGCTGCGGCTCAGATCCCGGAGATCCTGAATGGCTTTACCAATGAGCTGCTGCGATGTTTTTATTTTCTCTGATGCTGCCTCTTCTGCAACAGTTGTAGTTGCAAGGTTAAGCTTGGCCAATGTTAATACCTGCCCAACGTTATCATGAATTTCCTGGGAAATATTTTTGAGCGTTTGCTCTTGGATTTCGAGTTGGGTTTGGAGGAGAGTTTGTTGAAAATTTTTGTTCATTAATTCTTTCTCTTTTAAATATTTTTCTTGCCTGTTCTTATATAGAATAATCGTAATGATCACTATAAAAGAAAAAAAGAAAAATAATAAAGTTCCAAAAATAGCTATTTGCTCAATTTCCGTTCCCTTAAAAGACATAGAAACCCTTTAATCAATGAAATATAAAAAAAGTAATTGAATATGCTATTAATAATTGTAAACATTGAATAAGCAGTTTGCTGATTGTTTTCTTTTAAAGTATTATATAACCCATTGAAAAAAAAAGTTCCTGAAAAATAACACAGAATAGCAATCAAAAACCAAAAGTTTGGAAGTTGAAAAATTGAATGCTTATTTATAGGCATTAGAAATAACAACGACAGAATAGATAAAATAATCAGAATCAAACTCTCTGTAGTGTTAATTAAACTCGGAAAGTTATTACTGAAGTTGTAAACTGTATCTACGAGAAACATAGCTGCAAACCCTATTAACAATACAAGAGCTGTGATTCGAATTACTTTATTCCTATTAAGTGAAAACAAAAAATAAATAAGAATTGTACATTCAAAAAAAGTAAATATTCTATAGACAAAAAAATGTCCTACCATTCTAAATTTTAAGGCTTCTACTGTCAGCTCGGTA
>JANMOR010000328.1:0-3408 GCA_031369435.1 Chitinophagaceae bacterium | reverse complement strand
AAGCTGCCGGTTTATATTCGCCTCCTATCAGCTTGATGCGTTCTTCAATTTTTGCATTCAATGATCCTGCTGCAGCAATGCTTCATTGGCTTCCTGGAAAACGAGATGTGCTTCATCAATGAATAAAACCAGTTTGGGTTTATCCATATCTCCTTCTTCTGGCAATGTTGCATAAAGTTCTGCCAGTAAACTCAGCATGAAGGTGGAGAAGAGTTTTGGGCGATCCTGCAATTCCATTACACGAATGATGCTGATCATGCCTCTTCCATCATCACTGATTCGCATTAAATCATCTACTTCAAAACTGGGTTCACCAAAAAATGCATCAGCTCCCTGTTGTTGCAGTTCAATCACTTTACGCAAAATGGTTCCGGTTGATGAAGTTGAAATTTTTCCATAATCTTTTTCAAGGATATCTTTTCCTTCGTCGCTGATGTATTGAATGGTCTTGATAAAATCTTTGAGATTGAGCAAGGGCATTTTGGTATCATCACAAAACTTAAAGATCATGGCAACAATTCCTTGTTGCGTATCATTCAACCCTAAAATTTTTGACAACAGGATGGGGCCGAATTCACTCACGGTGGCCCGCAGGCGAACTCCTGTTTTATCTTCACTCAGGGTCATCAGCTCAACAGGATAAGCTGCCGGTTTATATTCGCCTCCTATCAGCTTGATGCGTTCTTCAATTTTTGCATTCAATGATCCTGCTGCAGCAATACCGCTCAGGTCGCCTTTAATATCCATTAATACTACCGGTACACTGGCATTACTCAATCCTTCAGCAATCACCTGTAATGTTTTTGTTTTTCCTGTACCGGTTGCTCCTGCAATGAGCCCATGACGGTTCATGGTTTTGAGCGCAAGGAATACATCAGATCCAGCCATTACTTCCTTATCCAGCATCGCTGCTCCCATCCTGAATGATTCACCTTTAAAACTATACCCGTCTTTAACTGTCTGCAAAAAAGTTGCTTTATCTGCCATAGAATGAATTTATTGGAAAGTTAGGGAAACATGATTGATGTTTTGAACAAATACTACCCATATTGAGGTATTGTAAAAAACAGGGTACCTGCTTACTTTTACTGTAGATACTTTTTTCTCAATCAATCGTTTGGTTTGAAACGCTGCAGCAATGCAGCGTTTTTTTATCAGCTTTCCTGCATAACCCATTTAAGGTATTGTTTTTGCTATTTTGAAAAAATACTTTTGTAACAGATTACCATTTTAAACCTTAAACTATCGACACATGAAAAAAGTAACTATTGCCTTTTTTTTAGGCAGCTTCCTGCTCATTTCCTGTAAAAAAGATTGTGCGAAGCCCGACGACATCACAAAAATTTCAGCAACCTGGGTTGGCAAGTATTCTACGACCGATGGCGGCGCTCAAACCATTGATCAAACCTGGGAAATCAAATCTAACGGAGAGATCATTGTACATGATGGTTATACTTCTCCTACTGCACCGGATGCCAACAAAGCAAAAGGCACCTGGACATTAAACGGAACAAAGTTCAGAGCTACTTACAAATTCCTTACGCTCAACCTGAACCGTTATATTGATGCCACACTCAGCGCTGATTTTAAAACCATGACCGGAAACCGTGGCCAGGACGGCATTTTTACAGGAAATGGCAATTTTACAATGACAAGACCTTAATTCTTCCATTCATAATCAAAACTTCTTATCATGAAAAGAATATCATTTATAATAGCTTCTTTTTTAGCGTTCACTTTTATTTTATCGTCATGCAAAAAGTGTGACCCAATTCCAAATTATACCGGTAAATGGGTGGGTAAATATGGCACAACCTTACCCGGTACCCAGGATTATACTTTATTCCTCAATGCAGATGGTGAACTGGGTGTAATTGATGGGTTAGGAGCAACAGCACAGGCAAAAGGAACCTGGACGGTTATTGGTACAACTTTTCGGGGCACGTATAAGTATCTTCCTTCAGGTTCAATGTTTTCAGTTCAGGCAACTGTTTCTGCTGATGGAAAAACCATGAGCAATGGTACATATGGTGCCAACGATAATGTTTCGGGAGGTGGTGTGTTCAGTATGACCAAACAATAATTTTCGGTTTCGGTTTCTTATACGCAAGTCATCCCGCCAAAAGCGGGATGACTTTTTAATTACAAATTCTCTTCTCTTTCCAGCATAAGGATAGCACCCTGCTATATGAATGCAACGGATTTCTGCCTCTTTCAGTCTTATAGAAAGTAAAAGTTTCTTTAACAAAAGATTATTGGCTCATTTGCAGGCAGCGGAAATGAATTAACTTTATTTGTCACACTAAAAAAGATACAATGGAAGAAGTAAAATCAAAAGTATTACTGGTAGAAGATGATTCAAGTTTTGGAAATGTGCTGAAAAATTATTTGGAGCTGAACGATTTTGAAGTGTTGCTTGAACGTGATGGCCGTTTAGGACTGGCTGCGTTTCAGCGGGAGAAATTTGATATTTGTCTGCTTGATGTAATGATGCCGCATGTGGATGGTTTTACACTGGCTGAAGATATCCGTGATATTGATCCGGATGTTCCCTTATTCTTCCTCAGTGCAAAAACAATGAAGGATGATATTTTAACTGGTTACAAATTGGGAGCTGATGATTATATCACCAAACCCTTCGACAGTGAAGTGTTGCTGATGAAGATCAAGGCCATCCTGAAACGCAACGAAGAATCAAAACAGGAAACAGAAAATAAAGAGTTTGATTTGGGTATTTATCATTTCAATCCAAAGCTTCGTCAATTAATCGCCAATGGAACTACCAATACACTTTCGCCAAAAGAAAGTGAATTGTTGCGTATGCTCTGCGAATACAAGAATGATTTACTCCCAAGAGAAACTGCCTTGAAACGCATCTGGGGCAGCGATACTTTTTTCAACGGTCGCAGCATGGATGTTTACATTGCAAAATTGTGTAAGTATTTAAAAGAAGATCCTAAAGTGGAGATCGTAAATATTCATGGCAACGGTTTCCGCCTGGTAGAAACAGAATAAAAAGCAAGCTGCTAATATTGAATATTGAACAAGGAATAATGAATGTTGAAGTTGTGATTATAACTTCTTTGTTCTTTATTCCTTGTTTTTTATTTATCACTTTTTATTTTCTTCTTCACCATTGCATTACACCCTTCAATAAAAGCAAGGATCTGTTTGCGCCCTGTATATTTTACTGCTGATGATACAAAATGAGGAGGCAGCTCCACCCAATGTTCGCCCAGAGCTGCTAAAAATGCTTTCACTGTTGCCGACACTTCTTTTTGTGTACTCTTATCTGCTTTAGTGAAGACAATGGCAAACGGAATTTTCCATGCGCCGAGCTGATTGATGAAGCTGATATCAATGTCCTGTGGTTTATGCCGGCTGTCGATCAATACAAACAGGTTGAGC
>JANMOR010000309.1:0-3588 GCA_031369435.1 Chitinophagaceae bacterium | reverse complement strand
TTATTTCTTGCAGCATAATTACGAACACCATCCCAAAAGGTTTGTTTGTCATTTACAAACTGATCCCAACTGTATTTAAACGGTTCTGATTTAATTAACCAATAAGCCATAGCTGATTTGAAAATTTATTAATTTGAAGATTTGAAAATGAAAATACACATTTTAAAGATGACTCAATTTCCAAATTGACTCATCTTCAAATTTTCAAATTTCTTTTACCATCCATTCGCCAATACATCAGCCAGATGCATGGTCTTTAAATTATGTCCCTTTTGCTTTATGTATCCATCGAGGTGCATCAAACAACTCAGGTCGGTTGAGATCATGTATTGAGCCCCTGTTGCCAATGCATTGTTTACTTTCTGATCGGCCATTGCAATAGAGATGGGTTCAAACTTTACAGCAAAGGTTCCACCAAAACCACAGCAGGTTTCCACATCATGCATTTCAACTAATTCCAATCCCTGCACTTTACTTAATAAGTTGCGTGGACCTTCTTTGATCTTACATTCACGCAGTGCAGCACAACTGTCGTGGTAAGTTGCTTTGCCTTCAAGCTTTGCACCAAGATCAGTCACTTTTAAAACATTCGTTAAAAATTCACTGAATTCATACAGGCGTTTGTTCATGTCCTTCACTTCGTTGTGCATCGATGAGTTATCGAAGATCTTTCCATAATAATTTCTTACAAACCCTGCACAGGATGCACTGGGTGCAACAATATAATCAGTACCTGAAAAATCTTTGATGAATTTACCTGCCACATCTTTACATTCATTGTGAAAGCCGGCATTGAAAGCAGGTTGTCCGCAACAGGTTTGATTGGTATTGTATTGAACAGTACATCCCAGTTTCTCCAGCACCTTCGCCATATTAAAAGCGGTTTGCGGATAAAGCTGATCAACAAAACAGGGAATAAATAATTGAATAGTCATGATAAGTAAAACTATTGGTAGGTAAAAATAGTATGCCGGGAAGGAAGTAAGACGAGAAGAAAATCAAACAGCTTCCGGTTTTTTCATCCACCACAGATAGCAAGTTATTTCTTTAAAGATAAATTCAATGCAATCATTTTTAATGCAGTAATAGCACTCTCTTCCCCTTTGTGGCCATGTTTGCCACCAATCCGTTCTTCAGCCTGCTGTTGATTATTGACTGTAAGCACTCCGAGTATTGTTGGTACATCAATGGTTAAGTTCAAATGAGTTACACCATCAGTTACAGATCTGCATACGTAATCGAAATGCGGTGTATCACCTTTCACCACACAACCCAGTGTAATAAAAGCATGCGGACGTGTATTGATATGTCTTGATTTATTTTCCCAATAGGTTCTTACTGCAAATGCAATTTCAACTGCTCCCGGAACTGTAATAGTGATGATTTCTTTCACAGCAAATTCCTGCAACTTGCTCCTGCAGCCTTTTTCCAGTTCATCTACAATGGCTGCATTCCATTCGGTGCGTACCAACACAACACAGGCACCCGAAAAATCATGAGTGCCTGCATTTAACTGATATAAATTACTATTGCTAACCTCTGCCATAACAATTGGTTGAGCGATTGTTTAATTAATCATTGTTCAATACTCCCAAACGGGCAAGATATTTATCAGCCAACCCGCCTGATGTTGATTGAGGATATTTTTCTTTGATGATCTTCAACAGGTCGGCTGCTTTTTCTTTATTACCGATCACTTCAAAAGCCATGGCAGCACGGAACAGGTTTTCAGATGAAGTAAATTCGTCTTTATCATTCAGCTTACCGGCTTTTTCATACAACTCAGCACCTTTTTCTTTTTTATCCGTGCTCATATAAGCATCGCCCAACATACGCCAGGCTGCACTCTGTATCTGTGTTGCATCTGTAGAAAAATCTTCGAGGTATTTAATGGCATTCTTGAAATCACCTTTACGCAGATAGATAGAACCTGCATAATAATGTGCCAAATTGGAGGCACTTGTACCGCTGTATGTTTTAATGATCTTCAAAAAACCAGCTGATGATCCATCACCATTCAAAGCAAGGTCCAATGAATCCATTCCAAAATAAACTTCAGCACGTGTCATGGCTTCAATTCCTTTTTTCTCTTTAGGAGCACTGAAGAAATTTTTGTAAACCAGGTATCCACCTGCCAGCAAAATCACTAATCCGCCAATATAGGTTATGGGTTTTGAAAAACGACCCCAAAAATCTTTAGCTTTTTTAATAGCGTGTACTTCGTTCAACTCTTCTGCAGTTGTTTTTTTTGTTTCAGACATTTTGTATTAATTCTTGTTATTTGATTTATTTGTACTGTGTTGCTGACACCGTTTTTATCATTCATCATTCATGATTCATCTTTTTAATCCATGATGAACGGATAGTTCTGATCAACATATACATCCTTCAGCAATTCATCAGCATCGGGCCATGGGCTTTCTTCAGCAAATTGAACACTCTCTTCCACTTCAGCTTTTACACGTTCATTGATCACTTCAATATCAGCCTCACTTACACCAAACACATCAATCAGTTTCCGTTTTGATGTTTCAATGGGATCTCTCTCTTTGTATTCTTCCACTTCTTCTTTGGAGCGGTATTTCTGCGGATCACTCATGGAATGACCTTTATAACGATAGGTTTTGATCTCCACTAAAGTTGGACCTTCTTTTTTTCGTGCACGGTTCACTGCACGTATCACTGCTTCATGTACGCTTTCAGGATCCATACCATCAATGCTATCGGCCGGCATATCATACGCATCAGCCAGTTTATAAATATCAACTACATTACTGGTACGCTCAACCGAAGTACCCATTGCATAGTTGTTATTCTCACAAATAAAAACGACAGGCAATTTCCATAACATGGCAAGGTTGAATGTTTCATGCAACATGCCCTGGCGTGCAGCACCATCACCAAAGAAAGTAAGACACACATTATCGGTACCCTTGTATCTTTCAGCAAAAGCCAATCCAGCACCTGTTCCAATTTGTGCGCCCACAATTCCATGACCACCAAAGAAACCGACATCTACTCCAAAAAAGTGCATACTTCCACCCTTTCCTTTTGAACAACCTGTTGCTTTGCCGTATAATTCGGCCATGCAACTTTTGGCACTTACACCTTTTGCAATCGCCAAACCATGATCACGGTAAGCAGTGATCATTTTATCTTCTCCACGTGTTGCCGTCATACAACCGGCAGCAATGGCTTCCTGACCGATATAAAGATGGCAGAAACCACGGATTTTTTGCATTCCATAAAGCTGACCTGCTTTTTCCTCAAACCGACGGAGTAAAAGCATGAGCTCGTACCAGTATAAGTATGTTTCTTTTGTGAATTTGGTGGCCACGTCGTAATTTTTTTAGAGTGGCAAAGATAAGGGTACAGGGTCAATTTCAGAATGAGGATTTTCAAGTGTGGATTTTTATGTAACCGGCTGTTTTGCCCACATTTAGCTGTGGTTGTGTTACTCTCTTGTACGTCCGGTAATTCTATTCAACAACCCACCCCTTTTACCATTGCTTATGTTAAGACTCAACTGCCCCTCCAGGGAGGGGATAACCACTCTGTGAACTCTGTGCCTCTGTGTAACACCTTCCT
>JANMOR010000292.1:0-1566 GCA_031369435.1 Chitinophagaceae bacterium | reverse complement strand
GCACTGATGCCTGCACCGGTTAATGCAACTAATTTCTTTTTAGCCATCACTCAAATATAAATAAAGAAGTTATTCTTCCATGCGGGCAATTGGTTTTCCTGGTTTTGCATATTGATACCTTGCCAGCTTTTCTGTTGCATAGTATCCATCTATACCAAGTGAGGTGATGATGTTTGCTTTTTCAAGATCAATAAAACCATCAGCAGCAATGATAAACGGATCAACAAAAGCAGTTGTAACAGCGCCAATCACAAAAAATGTATGATTCAACTTAATAGGAATGATTTCCATTAGCTCCATGGCATACTTCACCGGGCTTTCCAATACAAAAGGAGCTTTTGAATCATCTGTCCATTCAGGTGTTAATCCAACCGCATCAAACTCGCTTTCCTCTGCTGCATATTTTGCACTTGTTTGGTGTGCCTGTTCAATGATATTGGCAGGAATCAGGTTGATGGTATAGTTTCCTGTTGCTTCAATATTCCCAATGGTATGTGGTGCAGCATCCCTTGGGCGATTGATAAATCCAATCAACGCTGGATCGGCACCGAGGTGTACAATATTACTGAACACCGCAAGATTTGTTTTCCCGTCTGCATCAACTGTTGAAAGTAAGCTGACACTTTTAAACCCACTCAGGCTGTTGATAAAGTTGGCACGGTAAAACCGTTCCCATGACTGAATATCTGAAAGATTGAAAAAAGACATCGGCTGTTTTTTGTTTACCTAAACATTATTAATAGAAAATTGTTTTCATTGGCTATGAGTTCTGTTACGCTGATTTTTCCTCACCAGTTATTCCAGTTACACCCGGCTTTGCAAAAAGATCGTACTGTTTACATTGTTGAAGAATGGTTGTTTTTCCGTCAATACAATTTTCATCAACAGAAACTCATTCTGCACAGGTCTTCCATGAAGTTTTATGAACAATGGCTGACGAATCAGCAATTCAAAACAATCTACATTGAAACATCTGATGAACGTAACGGCATCCGGCAACTGATTCAATCATTGGCAGAGAAGAAAGTTAAAACAATCCATATTGCTGATGTTGCAGATTGCTGGCTGCTGAAACGAATGGAAGAAAGTTGTCAGCAATATGAAATTGAACTCATCATTCACACATCGCCAGGTTTTCTGAATAGATTGGATGATGTGAAAGATTATTTTAATAAATGCAAAACCTATTTTCAAACAGACTTTTATAAACAGCAGCGTATACAGCGAAAGATCCTGTTGGAAAAAGATGGCAAACCCGTTGGTGGTAAATGGACATTTGATGTAGAGAACCGATTAAAATTTCCAAAGAATGAAATCGTGCCTGCTATTCATTTTCCGAACGAGAACCCCTTCATCAGTGAAGCAAAGAAATATATTGCCACACATTTTCCCGGTAATTATGGATCAGCCAGTGGTCCGCATTTTTTTGTAAACAGTTATGAAGAAGCCGAAAATTGGTTAGATGATTTCATTGAACATCGGTTTGAAAAATTTGGTATGTATGAAGATGCCATTGTTACCAAAGAATCTATTTTGCATCATTCTGTTTTATCGCCCCTGATCAAT
>JANMOR010000252.1:0-7767 GCA_031369435.1 Chitinophagaceae bacterium | reverse complement strand
AATGAGAATCTTTTTCGTTTTCAACCGGCTTTTTTTATGCAGGAGCGTCCTATCCGCAGCTATCCCTTTAAAGCTGCTGCTCATATTTTAGGTTATGTAGGTGAAGTGGATTCGACTATGCTTAAACGATCGAATTTCTTTTACCAGATGGGCGACTTTGCAGGCCGCAGCGGATTGGAAAGTTTTTATGAAAAAGTATTGATGGGTGAACGGGGTATTCAATACATACTCCGTGATAATTTTAACCGCCCGATCGGCCCTTATGAAAAAGGGGAGTTTGATACGCCATCAGTTGCAGGCAGGCATCTCAGGACCTATATTGACATTGAAGTGCAACAATTGGCAGAACAATTAATGCATGGAAAAGTAGGCAGTGTTGTTGCCATTGAACCAAAAACAGGCGGTATTATTGCCATGACTTCTGGTCCTACTTATGATCCTAATGAATTAACAGGAACAGAAGCAAGAAAAAATTTCAGCAGGTTATTTTTAGATCCTGCTTCACCTTTATTAAACCGAGGCATGCAGGGGGTATATCCTCCGGGCTCAACATTTAAACCATTGGGCGCATTGGTGGCTTTGGATGAAGGATTGATTACTCCGTCTTATGGTTACCCTTGCTATGGTAGATATACCCCATGTGGCCGCCCTGCCTGTACACACTCCAACCCGGGCCATGCAGCCAATTTGAGTTTATCTATTGCTAATTCCTGCAACTCTTATTATGCACATATGTTCAGGATGGCAATTGATAATCCTGCTTATCGTGATGTGGAGAAGGGATTAATGAAATGGAAAGAGTATATGAATGGATTTGGTTTGGGGCGTCGTGTTGGTTTAGATATGCCCGGCGAATACGGCGGTTATATTCCAGATACAGCAAGATATAATAAAGTGTTTCGAAAAGGCGGATGGAGCTCCTGTACCATCGCCTCATTGGGAATAGGACAAGGTGAAATACAGGTTACTCCTTTGCAAATGGCCAATGCTATTTGCCTCATTGCAAACCGTGGCTGGTATTACACACCGCATTTTGTAAAAGAAATTGATGGCGAAACAGCTGATGATAGTTTATTGAAAAAGTATCGTCAAAAAATAAGTCCGCTGCATATTCCAGACAGTTCCTACCAGGCAGTAATAGATGGGATGGAAATGGTGGTAACCAATGGAACTGCACGCAATGCAATGATTGAAGGGTTTAGTGTGTGTGCTAAAACAGGTACGGTTGAAAATTACTATAGAAATAAAAAACAACAGAACCACTCTTTCTTTGTTGCGTTTGCTCCTAAGGAAAACCCAAGAATCGCAATATGTGTTGTGGTGGAAAATGCAGGATTTGGTTCTACATGGGCCGGGCCGATTGCTTCATTGCTGATGGAAAAGTTCCTAACGGATTCCATTGCCGGTCCCAAACGTAAAGCAGAAATTGAGCGGATCAGTAATGCAAACATTATTCCTGCCCGCATCAAACATGAACTTTATGTGAGAGATTCCATCAACCAGATTAAAGATTCATTATTACGTTTGCGTTTGGAAAGAGAACAGCGGGCTAAAATTGATTCAACAGGTTTAACTATGATCAACAATGAAAGACCATGGTTTCCAGTAAAAGATCCGCAAAAGAAAAATCAACAACAGGAAGTTCTTGCAGTAATACTTCCTGCAGACCGTTTTCAATTTAAAAAATACAATCAACCCAAAGTATAACAGATAACAGTTCATGGAACAACAGGCTACCATAGGAAAAGGAATTGATACAACTATTTTAATGTTATACTATGCGTTGGTGCTGGTAGGATTCATTGCCATTTTTTCTGTTGAGTACCGCACGGGTGATTCATTTGTACAATCATTACTGGAGTTGAAAAAGAATTATTCGAAACAGGTTTTGTTTATCGGCATCAGTTCATTGGTTGCTGTATTTATTTTATTAACCGACAGTAAATTTTTTACCAGTATAGCCAACCTCTTGTATATGGCTGGTATTTTGTTGATGCTGCTCACATTTGCAATTGGTAAAGATATCAGTGGTTCCCGTTCATGGATTGCATTGGGTGGAGGGTTTAATTTACAGCCTGCTGAGTTATGTAAAATATTTACAGCACTTGCACTGGCAAAATATTTAAGCCGCCAGGAAACGGAGTTCAATAATCTTCGTTCTTACCTCATCGGCATTGCAATAGTGCTTGTTCCGGCGGTGCTTTCTGTTGCTCAGAAAGAAACAGGGTTGGCATTGGTTTATTTTTCTTTTTTTCTTGTTATGTACAGGGAGGGGTTGCCTTCTATCTACCTCATACTTGGGTTTTCGGTAATAGTATTATTTGTAACAGCTATTTTACTTGAACCGTTTTGGTATTATATTTTTATTGCCATTGCCACCGCAATTACTGTTTTTTATTTCTGGAGAAAGATCAGCCGAAATTTTATTTTCGGTGTTGTTATTTCGTTGATTGCCTTACTATGCAGCGGGTTTAAATATGTTGTTGACAATATTATTTTTGACAAAGTACTGAAACCATACCAGTCAGAGCGTGTTTTAAGTATGTTTGGAAAAAGCTATGTGCCAAAAGACCCTGAACGGATTACTCAGTTTGAAAAGGAAAAAGTAAGTGGTAAAAAGAAGGACTATGCCTATAATGTAAAGCAGTCAAAAATTGCAATTGGCTCTGGGGGATTGTTAGGAAAAGGATTTTTAAAAGGGGTAACCACACAGGGAGATTTTGTACCGGCACAACATACTGATTTTATTTTCACTGCTATTGCTGAAAGCTTTGGCTTTTGGGGCAGTGCTCTCTTACTGGGTTTGTATTTCTTGCTTTTATACAGGATCATATCTTTGGCAGAACGGCAGCGAAGTACTTTTTCAAGAGTGTATGCATACAGCGTGGCTGCCATTCTCTTCTTTCATGTATTTATCAATATTTGCATGACCATTGGATTGATGCCCGTAATAGGCATTACACTGCCCCTGCTGAGCTATGGAGGATCGTCATTGATCACTTTTACTGTTCTCATCTTTATCATGCTTCGTTTAGATGCCGACAGGCAAATGGTTCTGCGGTAATGATACTCTCGAATTTTTTTACTAACCTTTGTTCAGTTATTTGAATCTTTTAAATAACAAACACATGAAAAAATTTCACTGTACTTTTTATTTGCAGGGGGAGTTGGGCAATGAATTTTGGGAATTGATTCCCCGCCACCGGAACTATATCAACAACCTGATGCGTGAAGAAGTGATCATTACTTATGCAGTGAATCATACTCGAAGTAAAGGTTGGGTGGTCATCAATGCTGCCAGTGAAATGGAAGCGGCCGAACTGATAGATCGGTTTCCTATCCGCAGGTTTATCAATTATGAAATGGATGAACTGTTTATTTTTGATTCAATGATCGGCACACCCAAACTGGTGATGAACTGATTTCGCTCCGCATCATCTTGCCTGTATCTTTGCAGCATGAAAATTATACCGCTTTCTGAAGGAAGCTTTACAGTTGATGCCTCCAAAAAATTTATTCCATTTGATCTTTCTGTTGACAATATAAAAGACCGGCCTGCCGGCAGTTTGCTTGTAGAAGTACAGCCCTTTGCTGTTATTACTTCAAAAGACATTTTAGTGCTTGATACAGGTCTTGGTTTTACATTGCCAGATGGCACATTGCAACTTCATCATCATTTGATGCAGGCCGGCATTAACCCGCTTGATGTTACAAAAGTGTTGATGAGTCATTTGCATAGAGATCATGCAGGCGGCATCAGTAAAGAAGATCCTGTTTTAAAACATCGGTTCTTAAGTTTCCCTCATGCAACCTATGTCGTGAATAAACAGGAACTTGAAATTGCAATAAGTAAATTATCTAAATCATATCAGCTTGATGATGTGAGCCTCTTAACTGAATCTGATAAGGTAATGCTGGTAGAAAGTAATGGTGTAATTGATGATTATATTTATTATGAATGGACGGGAGGACACAGTCCGTGGCACCAGGCATTCTGGATTAAAGAAAATGATGAAACAGTTTTCTTTGGCGGTGATGTTGCACCACAATTGTTTCAAATGAAAACAAAGTTTGTAAACAAGTATGATTTTGATGGAAAGCTTGCATCAGATACAAGATTAAAATGGTGGAAACAGGGTGAACAGGAAGCATGGAAATTTCTGTTTTATCATGATGTAAAAACACCTGTCTTCACATTCAATTCATAAGCATTGTTCTGATCGTGTTTGTAGTTTAAATACTACAACAACTCTGACATTTTAATGACACATCAGAAAGTGTGCTGTATTGAAGCTGATGCAAATTCAGATAAGCATTGTATAAAGTATCATGAATTATTTTAATGCTGAGTGTGAGTAAAAAAAAGACAATCGCTGAAATACAGTGCAGGCAAGGGTTTGGAGAAAAAAATAGGCCAACCCTGAAAAGAGTCGGCCGTTGCTAACCTATGAAAAACACCTATTCGCAAATTTATAACATTAGTATTTAAAATTCCAAATTAATTTCTGTTTCTACGTTGCTGTATGGGCCTGTCGGGGCGGTTTTTTAACTGATTTAATAGAACACCACGAAATTCCCTTTCAGCCTGGAAGAATTTGTTCATTCTGGGCTGTCCTATAACACCAACAAAACGTTCACGGTATTTTTTTCTTACATCCAACATCTTTTGATCATTATCAACAACATCTTTATTAGGATTGTTTTTTTGATTGATCATTACCTGGCGCATATCTCTTTTATACTCGTTATAAACGGGCCAGAACTTCTGCGCTTCATCTGTTGTTAAATTAAGTTTGCGGCTGATGAATGCAATCTCTAATGCCTGAATTTTTTCTTCCTGTTTAGGATCGGGTTGTTGTTCCTGAGCAATGGCTGTTCCTGCAATGCTAAACAACATGATGATTAAAGTAAATAGTGTTTTCATTTTTCTATCCTCCTCGTACTTGTTTATTAATTTGTTTGTTGTTCTGTTTGTTCCAGTTCTTTCATGAATGATTCAAGAAAAGCATCATCCATGTATTCTGCTTCATTTGGCAATTGGGCTCCGTCAACTAATGCAGCCATTGTTTCAGCATCTTTACTGTCGGCAGTAAGCTTTAAGTAACTGATGATTTCTTCATCACTCAGTTTTACCAGTTCCTGGTTGAATTGTTCTTCTGTTTTTATTTTTTGAATTTCAGCAACAGGCCCAACTGCTTTTTGTTGTTGTAACATAAAGTTGATTCCGAAAGCAATCATTGTAAACACAACTGCTGCTGCTGCAAAGCGAATCCAAACTTTCCTGCTGAACATCGAAACAACTTTTGTTTCGATTGTTGTTTGTTGAATCATGTTATCAGCCAGGTTTTCAAAATAACCCGCAGGTACTGCATACAAATTTGTTTTGTTTAAGCCTGCAAGCACAGGAGATAATTCATTCAACTCTTCTGCAACAGTTTGTTCCTGCTGTGCTTTTATTTTTGAAAGGATGTTTTCTGATAATGTATCGAAGTAACCTTGCGGTACATCCTGCGGCATTTCTTTGCCGGCCACAAGAAGCAATGAGTTTTCTTCATTGCCTCCTGCTGCAATCCTGGCCATGATCACTGTATCCAATGTGTCAAAATAGCCAACAGGAACGGTATAAGGTGTTTTTCGGTTGATTTGTGCAACGGCCTTGCTGATTTGTTCTAATTCTTGCAATATGTCTGTACCTGGTGTCATTGTATATGTTGATAGATGCTTTTTGAGCTTTAAAGTTTAACGGTTCAGGATAAAATCTTCTATTTTTTTTACTGCGTGATGATAACTGGCTTTCAGGGCTCCTTCGCTGGTTTCCAATACCCTGCTCATTTCTTCGTAAGGCATTTCATCATAGTACCTCAGGTTAAAAACAGCTTTCTGTTTATCGGGCAGGTGCTGAATGGCCAATTGCAGCTTCCATTCCAACCGGTTGGCATCAAAATGCTTATCTGCTTTCACAGAATTACTGAGGCCGGTATCAGATTCATCCATGGAAACAGTAGATCTTTTCTTCTTTTGTTCAATAAAAGTGAGGCATTCGTTGGTGGCAATGCGGTACAGCCAGGTATAAAGCTGGCTGTCTTCCCTGAAGTTTTCCAGCCCGTTCCATACTTTGTTGAACATGTTTTGCAGCACATCGTTTGCATCTTCATGCTCTACCACCATACGGCGAACATGCCAGTATAGCTTTTCTTGGTATTTTTTGATGATACGGGTATAAGCCCGCTCTTTGGTAGCCGGCTCATGGAATTGCAGCAGTAATTCCTTGTCGTCTGGTTGCGTCATGAATAGAGGTTTTCTGGTTTGGATGTTTTACTAAAAGTAAAAAACCCATCGGTAAGATGGGTTTTATTGTCAAAAGTTTAATCAAGTTATTTTCTTGCTAATACTTTTTCTGTAGCTGCAACAATATCTACCACATCTAATCCATATTTCTTCAACAGATCCATTGGTTTACCGCTTTCGCCAAATGTATCTTTTGTGCCTACATATTCAATGTGTATGGGGAAGTGTTTGGCTGCAACCTGGGCAATGCTATCGCCCAGGCCACCAATGATATTATGTTCTTCGGCAGTAACGGCACATTTGGTTTTCTTAATAGAAGTCAATATTGCTTCTTCATCCAAAGGCTTAATTGTGTGGATGTTGATCACTTCAACTGAAATTCCTTTTTGCTGTAATTGCAATGCAGCTTGTATTGCATACCAAACCATATGGCCGCAGGCGAATATTGTTACATCAGTACCATCGCTGAATTTCTGCGCCTTACCAATAATAAAATCATCTTCCGGTTTTGTAAAGATGGGCCACACTGGGCGACCGAAACGTAAATAAACGGGTCCATGATAATCTGCAACAGCCATAGTTGCCTGTTTGGTTTGATTGTAATCGCAGGGAACAATCACGGTCATGCCTGGCAGCATCTTCATCATTCCTATATCTTCCAATATCTGGTGGGTTGCTCCATCTTCGCCCAATGTAAGACCGGCATGTGAAGCGCAGATCTTTACATTTTTGTCGCTGTAAGCAACACTCTGACGGATTTGATCATACACACGACCGGTGCTGAAGTTGGCAAACGTAGTTGTATAAGGAATTTTTCCGCCAATGGTTAAACCTGCAGCAATGCCAATCATATTAGCTTCTGCAATGCCTACCTGTATAAAACGCTCCGGAAATTCTTTGATGAATGCGCCCAGTTTTAAAGAGCCAGCCAGATCGGCTGTTAATGCAACAACGTTTTCGTTTTTGCGTGCTGCTTCCAGAATTCCATCACCAAAACCGCTGCGTGTATCTTTGTTGCCGCTTACTGTAATATCCTGTAATGTCATTTGAAGAAATTTATATAGAAGTTTAAAATCTTTATTCCGGTTGATGGAGCAGAGCAACCGGGGCGTAAAATTGCTGCAAAGAAAAGGGAAAGTTTTGAGTTGAATTACAAATCGTCGGCATTGTTAATTCAAATCACTGTTCTGGCTGCTGTATAAACTTTCATCTTTTTTAATATTCAATTCCCACTGCCAGGCTGTTTGCATCATTTCATCTAATGTAAACTGCGGATTCCAGCCAAGGAAGTTCTTTGCTTTATCATTATTGGCATAGGTAGCAATGACGTCACCCACCCGACGGGGGCCTATTTTATAGTTCAGCTTTTCACCACTCACTTTTTCAAATGCTTTAATGGCTTCCAGTACGGTAACTCCATCACCAATGCCCAAATTAAATACTTCGCAACGGGTGAAATTTTTTCCTTCGATCAAATAG